>NZ_QTWD01000018.1:0-39033 GCF_003460955.1 Blautia sp. AF26-2
TACCTCTTAAAGAGCAAGACACCGGATGGGCTGCTGAATACACTGGCGTTTGTCATCTTTTCAATTTTCGGTGTATACACACTTTACCAGGGACTGAAACTGATCAGCGCAAGCGTCTGTCCACTGCCGGTATGGCCGGTACTGATCGCAGCAACGGCTGTTTTTGTTGTTGTATGTGTCTGTCTTTTTGTGAAAAGAGAGAAGAAAAAAGCAAAATAAAAACTGCGCACCGCATACTCATGATTTGGATGAGAAATGCGGCGCGTATTTTTTATGCGGCAAAATGAAAGTTTACCATTGAAGCATTTATAGGGTATAATATTTTGTAACTATTCAGAGCCCCATCTCGCCATATGAAATTCCAGAAAAATAGCTCATTCATGTAAACATGATTCGCGATTTTTCTTCCATTTCGCATGGCTCTGAATAGTTACAATATTTTCAAATCATTATTTACGAGGATGAAGGATAATAACATGTCTGATTTTAGTATCAACGAAATGCAGGAAATGCAGAAAGCGGGAAAAATGCGGACTGAAAAACAGAAGACCGGAATTGTATGGGATTCTCACAGGAGGACGAAAGTGAAAAACCGGAAGCTGCGTGGGAAAATCCTGTCCTTGTGATAGTCAGAGGGATCAAGTATAATGAGTCATATAAAATGTTGACGGGAGGGATTTGCATGGGAAGTTATCTGAATCCGGGAAATGAAGCATTTGCGGTTGCATTAAATTCTGAGATTTATGTTGATAAAACAGGACTGCTGACTTATACGAATAAAGTCATGAACACTCTGCAGGGATATATCTGCAACAGCCGCCCGCGGCGGTTTGGAAAATCAATTACGGCAAATATGCTCACCGCGTATTACAGCAAGGGCTGCAGTTCGAAAGAAATGTTTTCCGGGCTGGAAATCAGCAGGGCAAAGGATTTTGAAAAACATCTGAATCAGTATGATGTGCTCCACTGGGATATCCAATGGTGTATGGAACCGGCAGGCGGACCGGAGCGGATTGTTTCTTATATCTCAGAAAAAACGATTTCGGAGTTAAAAGAATATTATCCCCATATACTTCCAGAAGAAATCCGGTCACTGCCGGAGGCGCTGTCGCGGATCAACGCGGCATCCGGGACAAAATTTATTGTGATTATAGACGAATGGGATGTTCTGATTCGTGACGAGGCGGCGGATCTCAAAACACAGGAAGAATATATCAATTTTCTGCGGGCGATGTTCAAAGGGACGGAGCCGACAAAATATATTCAACTGGCATATCTGACAGGTATTTTGCCTGTAAAAAAAGAAAAGACACAGTCGGCGCTGAACAATTTCAAAGATTATTCGATGCTGTATGCCGGGCCGATTGCACCATATGTAGGTTTTACAGAAACAGAAGTTCAAAAACTATGTGAAGTATATGGTCAGAAGTTTGAAGAAGTCAAACGATGGTACGACGGTTATCAGATTGGGAAATATCATGTATACAATCCAAATGCCGTTGTGAACCTGATGCTCGAAGGCGAATTCCAGAGCTACTGGTCCGGAACCGCATCCTATGAGGCGATTGTTCCGCTGATCAATATGGATTTTGATGGCCTGAAAAGTGCCGTAATCGAAATGCTTTCAGGAGATCATGTTCCGGTTGATGTTACCTCTTTTCAGAACGATACCGTTAGCTTCGCCAATAAAGACGATGTGCTGACGTATCTGATTCACCTTGGATATCTGGCCTATGACCGGACATTTAGAACTGCTTTTATTCCGAATGAGGAAATCCGTCAGGAATTGATTCTGGCAACGAAAAGGAAAAAATGGAATGAGTTGATTGTATTTCAAAAAGAATCAGAGCAGCTTCTGAAAGATACAATTCAGATGAATGGAAACGCAGTAGCAAAAGAAATTGAAAAAATTCACAGGGAATATACTTCTGTGATTCAGTATAACAATGAAAACTCACTCAGCAGTGTTCTGTCCATTGCCTATTTGAGTTCCATGCAATACTATTTCAAACCAATCCGCGAATTTCCCGCGGGTCGTGGATTTGCAGACTTTGTGTTTATTCCAAAGCCGGAGTTTCAGAATTATTACCCGGCGCTTGTTGTGGAACTGAAATGGGACAAAAGCGTCAGAGCAGCATTAGATCAGATCAGAGACAGAAAATATCCGGAGTCTGTTGCATGCTATGCAGGGGAGCTTTTGCTGGTGGGAATTAACTACAATGAAAAAACAAAAGAACATGAATGCCGGATTGAAAAGTATGAAAAATAAGGGCATATTTCAATTTCAGTTTACAGAGATAAAAGAGTATGGATAAGATAGAGATATATCATTATTTAAAAAGGCAAAATATAGCGTATGAAATTACGGAACATAAGGCAGTTTTCAATATGGAAGAAGCAGATGCTGTTGATTTGCCGTATCCAGAGTGGGGCGCTAAAAATTTATTTGTTCGCGACGATAAAAAACGTAATTATTATTTGATAACGATGAAAGGGAACAAGCGAGTAGATTTGAAAGCGTTTCGCAGGCAACGTGGTCTGCGTGCACTTTCTTTTGCAGCTGCGGAGGAATTATTTGATATTATGAAACTGATACCCGGTGCCGTTACGCCGCTTGGTATTCTAAACGATGCCGAACACAGAGTTCAAGTCTTCATGGACGTGGAATTTGTCGGAAATAAAATTGGTGTTCATCCAAATGATAATACAGCAACCGTTTGGATGCAGGCTGATGATTTAATGAAAATAATTCAGAAGCATGGAAATACTGTGGAATACGCATGTATATAATCGAAAGGTATTGCTAAAAAGTCTGAAAAAAGAAAAGTTCACAAACAAAAATGGTTCTCATTCTGCACTAAATATATTTACCGAGTATTCCATGACAGATCCCGGTGATCTGGCGGAATATTTTGGCTTCACAGAGCAGGAGATATCTGCCCTCTGTGAAAAATATGAGATGAGTTTTGAAGAAGCAAAAACGTAGTACGATGGTTATCAGTTGATTGCGCATCGGCAGACTGGAGATGAAATTTATTCCATGTATAGCCCGAAATCTGTGGTAGAAGCCATGCTGCGCCACAAATTCGGAACCTATTGGAACCAGACGGAAACGTATGAGGCCTTAAAAATTTATATTCAAATGGATATGGATGGCCTGAAAGATTCTGTGGTTCGAATGCTTGCCGGTATCAATTATAATAAAAAAACGAAGAAACATGAATGTGTTATTGAAGTAATGCAAAAATAAAAACGGAAGTCTCATGTCTGCGCAGTAAGGGTGGTGGATATGGGACTTTTTGGTAAAGATAAATAAAATTTATGGAGGAAACAGAATGATTATTGATTCTTATGATATCAACAGCGAGCCGATTGTAAAGCTGGAGAATTTTTATGGGGAGAAGCAGCATCTGGTAAAAAAATGTATGGTAATTTTTTCAAAAGTAATATATGAATACATGCTTGAAAAATTCCCATGCCGACAGATTGCAGAAGTAAGAGCATGCAATGGAAATATACCGGTTTGGACTCTGCCATATGAGGAAGAAACGATTGCTTTCTACCTGACACCAATTGGTTCCGCTCTTGCAGCAGGAACGATTGCCGAAGTCAATCATTTAACAGGAGCATCCGTCTTTATCATGTTTGGCTCGTGCGGCAGTCTGGACAAAGAAGCAACCGATGGAAAGTTTATTCTCCCAACGGAGGCATACCGGGGAGAAGGACTGTCCTATTATTTTGCAGAACCGCAGGACTACATAAAAATAAAAAACACGGACAAACTGGCGGAATTTTTCAAAGAAAGGAAACTGCCATACGTTCAGGGGCGCGTATGGACGACAGACAGTATGCTTCGGGAAACGGTAAATCTTGTAAGAAAACGAAAAGAAGAAGGATGCATTGCCGTGGAAATGGAACTCGCAGGCGTTCAGGCGATCAGTGATTTTTATGGATTTGAACTGTATGATTTTCTTGTTGCGGGAGATGTGCTGATCGAAGGAAACTATGAAACGAATGGATTATCTGCCGCTAACCACGATCTGGACAAGCTGTTTCTGGCGCTGCAGATAGCGAAAAGTGTATAAAATTACAATGTTTGAGGAAAAAGAAATATTTCAGAGCCGTTTGCAGAAACTTTTAGATAATACGAAAGCGGGAATTATGTATGGAGAATGGAATGACAATGGGCGATTGCTTACGGACGAATAAATTAATCATTTTAAGAGGAAATTCCGGCAGTGGAAAAACAACTATTGCAAAGGAATTACAGCAAGTGTTCGGAAATAATACAATGCTGATCTCGCAGGATGTTATCCGAAGAGATATGCTCAAAGTCAAAGACGGAGAAAATACAAAGGCGCTGCCTCTTCTGGAAGAACTTCTGCGATATGGAAGAAAACACAGCGAGATTGTTATTCTGGAAGGAATACTGAATGCGGAATGGTATCGTGCATTATTTGAGCTGGCAGTAGCTTTATATGGAAAAAATATATACGCATATTACTTCGACATCCCCTTCGAGGAGACCGTGAAGCGCCACAAAACAAAGCCGAACTGCAATGATTTCAGTGCAGAAGATATGCAGAGATGGTGGAACGAAAAAGATTATACATCCGTTCTGTATGAAACCAGAATAACGGCGGATCAGGACAGAGAAAGCATAGTTCGTGACATCTGTCAAAACATAATATCCAATGGAAAATAATTGCTTCGGACAGGGAATGATCTTTGTTCTGCCAGAGAAATATGATAAAATAGAAACAGAAATAAATTTTTGCAAGCCTGTCGGTGGTAAAGGATTTAGGAAGGAGCAGACCCATGAAATCAGTAATTTCCATTGGAAATCAGGATTTTATATCCATCAGAAAGAATAACTGTTTTTATATCGATAAGACGGATTTTATCAGGGAATGGTGGGACAATCAGGACAGTGTTACTCTGATCACACGCCCAAGAAGATTCGGCAAGACCCTGAATATGAGTATGGTCGAATATTTCTTTTCCGTAAATCATTCCGAATGCAGCAAATATTTTGAAGACCTTGTCATCTGGAAAGAGGAAAGATTTCGTAAGCTGCAGGGAACGTATCCGGTGATTTCCCTCAGCTTTGCAGATATCAAGGCAACCACATATGAGACTGCAAGAAGAGCGGTAATTCGTAAGCTGGTAAAATTATATAGTACTTTTGAATTTGTCAAATCCAGCAAAGTATTAAATGAAAAAGACCGCGCCTATTTTGATTCCGTTGAAGAAAATATGTCGGATGATGCGGCAGCAGTAGCTGTCAATTATCTGTCCGATTATCTGAGCCGCTATTACGGAAAAAAGGTGATTATTCTTCTGGATGAGTATGATACTCCTTTGCAGGAATCGTATATTCATGGGTATTGGGAGAATCTTACTGCGTTTATCAGAAGCCTGTTCAATTCCACATTCAAAACGAATCCCTATATGGAACGGGGACTGCTGACAGGAATAACAAGAGTCAGTAAAGAATCTATCTTTTCCGATCTGAATAATCTTGAAGTTGTAACAACAACATCGGAAAAGTACAGCGGCTCGTTTGGCTTTACAGAAGAAGAAGTCTTTCATGCGCTGGAGGAAAATGGGCTGTCCGATGAAAAAGGAACCGTCCGCTATTGGTATGATGGATTTTCCTTTGGAAAACGGAAGGATATTTACAATCCGTGGTCCATTACAAAATATCTGGACACGGGAGAATATGGAACGTACTGGGCAGACACCAGCGGAAATATGCTGATCTCCAATCTGATCCGTCGAAGTCCTGCAAAGATCAAGACGGAAATGGAAGATTTATTAAACGGCAGAGTGATCTGCACAGAATTGGATGAGCAGGTTATTTTTGAACAGCTTGGCAGAAAGCGGGGAGCCATCTGGAGTCTTATGCTTGCGAGCGGATATCTGAAAGTGGATCGGTACGAAATGGATAACCGAACAGGAAAGCGCCAGTATGATTTGAAAGTGACAAATCATGAGACAATGCTGATGTTTGAACAAATGATAGAGGACTGGTTTACAGAAGAAGATTCTGCATATGGCAATTTTAAAGATGCTCTGCTTGCCGGAGATCTGGATTATATGAACCAGTTTATGAATCAGGTAGCACTTCAGACATTCAGCAGTTTCGACACGGGCGGAAAACCATCAGAGGAACTCGAACCAGAAAGATTTTACCATGGATTTGTCCTTGGGCTGATTGTTGATCTGGCCGGAAAATACAGAATCACTTCCAACAGAGAAAGTGGATTCGGAAGGTATGACGTAGTAATGGAGCCATTGAAAGAAAACCTGGATGCGATCGTAATGGAATTTAAGGTTCAGAACACATCAAAAGAAAAGTCGCTGGAAGAGACGGTGGAGCATGCACTTCGTCAGATTCAGGAAAAACAGTATGACACAGAATTGCTTGCCAGAGGAATCGCAAAGGAGCGGATCAGGTATTATGGATTTGCGTTTCGGGGGAAGAAAGTGTTGATTGGAAATTAAAATGAGAGAAAATATGAAAATCAGAAAAGCAGAACTGAAAGACCTGTCCAGAATTGCGGAAATTTTCGTGTTCAACAACCGAATCAATTATTTCCCGATTTTTCACGAGGAGGCCTATTCCTTCGGTGAAATGCAGGTAGTCCCGATGATCGACCAGTACTTTAAGAAAGAAGAAATCTTAAACCGCATCTATGTCTACGATGATGGAATTATAAGAGGTTTTACAGAAATCAACGGAACCGAAATCTGTAAACTATACGTAGATCCATGTCTGCAGAACAACGGAGTCGGCCACGGGCTGATTACCTTTGCAATTGAAAAGTTTGACGCAGACCATCTATGGGCATTGGAGAAAAATACGCGTGCCATTGCGTTTTACAACCGCCACGGATTTCGGTGGACAGGAACGAAACAGCTGGAAGCAGGAACGACAGAATATCTGCTGGAATTAAGACGATGAGAGCACGACGTGTTTTCTGTCCTTCCTGCAAAAATTAAAGCAGGAGAAAACGGTCTTGTATTTTAACCGACTCAAGCAAGTAGCGAAGCGGATTGCGAATATCCGCTTTACTGAAGCAAAAATAGCCGAAAAGCCTGTTCTACCGTATCGGTCATATTTTCTGCCGCATTTTTCACATCCATAGCTTCTTCGAGTGAAACGACGCTCCGCAGAATCGGGAAAAAGGCATCAATTCCGGCGGCGTTGCATGCAGATGCATCTTTTGTAACACAGCCTGAGAACGCAAGGACAGGTTTGCCGTATTCTTTTGACAGTTTTGCAACTCCAATCGGCGCTTTTCCCATCACGGTTTGCCCATCGAGCTGTCCCTCACCGGTGATGACAAGATCAGCGTCTCTCACATCATCACGAAGTCGGGTTTCGTCCAGTACGATCTGAATGCCGGGTTCCAGTGAAGCAGAAAGAAACGTCTGAAAAGCAAATCCAAGTCCGCCCGCAGCACCCGTTCCGGGAAATTCCGCGTCGACGTTCGGGAATGTTTTCCGGCAGAGTGCGGCGTAGGAGGCAAGCGATGTGTCCATACGTTTGATCATGACAGCATCCGCGCCCTTCTGCGGTCCGAAAACGGCGCTGCAGCCGTTGGAACCGCAGAGCGGATTCGTTACATCGCAGGCAATACGGAAGGTGCATTCCGAAAGTTCCGGCAGAACGTGATCTGCCGTAATCGCGGTAAGAGATTCCAGTCCGACAGCACCAAAAGGAACCTGTTTTCCTTCTGCATCGAGCAGTCCGAAACCGAGTGCCTGTAGCATACCAATACCGCCGTCATTTGTGGCACTTCCGCCGATTCCAATGATAAAGCGGTGGCAGCCATTGCGGATGGCATCGCAGATAACCTCACCGACACCGTACGTTGTGGTGTACAGCGGATTTTTCTCATCGCCGTGTACCTGCGTAATACCGGCAGCCCCCGACATCTCGATAATGGCGGTCTGCGTCCGGTCGATGATGCCATACGGGCAGATAACCTGCTTTCCGGCAGGACCGGTCACCGAAACGGAGACAAGCCGTCCGCCAAGACCTTCGGTCAGTGCCTGAACGGTACCTTCACCGCCATCGGCAAGCGGGCGCACAACCGTCTCCACCTTCGGATCGACACGATAAATCCCGGTGGCGGCCGCTGTTCCTGCCTGCAGAGAGGAAAGGCTTCCTTTAAAAGAATCAATTGCAATCACAACTTTCATCATTTTTCTCCTGATTTCAAATATTTTTCAATCCGACACTCATGCACCTTCGTCTTCTTATCATAATTAACACCAACCAGCAGAATATCCCCTGTATAAGATGCAATGGAAGCCGGGTAATGCTGTCTTTTAATCTGATCCAGTGCCGTTTCCGCATTCTTGTTCCATTTCAGTTCTACTACAAGCGCCGGAAAATCGTATCGGTATTCCGGCTTTGGCAGAAAGACAAAATCGGAAAAACCGCGCCCGGTCGGAAGTTCACGAATGGGTTTGAAGTAATATTGTATGGAACTTAAATAAGCAATCGTGAGCACACAACTGAGTGAATTTTCATTATGATACTGAATCACAGAAGTATATTCCTCATGGATCTTTCCAATTCCTGCAGCAACCGCATTTTCATCCATAGCAAGTGTAGCATCCAGAAGCTCTGCAGATTCCTGCTGAAAGGTAAGAAGTTCATTCCAGCGGTTGGAAGTAACCGCCGTCAGAAATTCCCGGCGGATTTCTTCATTTGGAATGTATGCCATCTGCGTCTGCTGATTATAGGCAAGATACCCTAGATGAATCAGCAGCGTCAGAACATCATCTTTATTCACAAAGCTGACCATGTCATTTTTAAAAGAGGTAACCATGACAGGAACTGCGGCGCCGGAAAGCATCTCCAGAATTGCTGTTTTCAATCCGTCAAAATCCATATTGATAAAAGGAACCATCGAGTCGTATGTGCTCGTCTCCGACCAATAGCTTTGGAATGTCCCATCCAGAAGCAGACTTGTCACCGCGTTTGGATTGTATACATGGTAATTTCCAAGCAGATAGCCGTCGTACCATCGTCTGACTTCCTCAAAATTTTGTCCGTATTTCTGACAGAGAGCGGAAACTTCATCTTCTGTGAATCCAATATAGGAAGCCAGCGGGCCTGGATTCAGCATGGAATACTGATGAAAATTATTTAAGGCAGACTGCGTTTTCAATTTTTTGATCGGAAGAATACCCGTGAGAAACGCAAGCTGGATATATTTCGTCGGTTCCGTCCCTTTGAACATTCCACGAAGAAAATTAATGTAATCATCCTGAATTTTCTGGTTGGAGGCCTCATCACGAATCAGGACATCCCATTCATCAATAATAATCACAAATTTCTGTCCGGTCGCCTCTTTGATCCGGGACAGAGCGTCGGGAACGGTGGAAACTTCCGGCGGAAGCTGATCTGCATAGATGGTACGCAGCTCGGCCAGTGTACATTCTGTAATGTAGGCCACAATCTGTTCCGGATCGCTGACATTCGAAAGAAACCACTGGATGTCCAGATGAATCACATCGTACTGGTTCAGATGCTTCTCAAAGTCTGCCGTCTGGCTGATCGCAAGGCCAGAAAACATCTTTCTGGAATCACAGCCCTTGCTGTAATAGGCCGCCAGCATATTTGCAGCAAATGATTTTCCAAACCGCCGCGGGCGGCTGTTGCAGATATAGCCCTGTATGGTGTCCAGAACTTTGTTGGTATACGATAAAAGTCCTGTTTTGTCCACATAGATTTCAGAATTGAGAGCAACCTGAAATGCACTGTTGTCCGGATTCACAAATCTTCCCATGATTTCACTTCCTTTCCGTTTTTTGATTATACCCCGATTTTACCATTCCCCCATCCAAATAGCAACGCACACCCCCGAAAATCCCGTAAAATCGCGGAAAAGAACCGATAAAATATGCTTTCCACTCTTGACAACGCTTACAGCCCCTAGTTATAATAAGGCATGAAAAACGATGACGAAGACAGTAGTCTGCGCGTGAACGGTCTGTGGAAAGCGAGCCGGGGATGGTGGGAGTCCGGTACAAGTAGCGGCAGGTGAACATCACTTCCAAGTTGCAGTTCTGAATCTGCGTACCCGGCGCATAAAATATAGAAAACCGGAGAGCAGTGGTAAGAAGTTGCCGGTTGTTCCCCGTTACAGGAAATGCATATGATAGTATGTAACAGGTGGTTACGATAAGTACAGCTTTCGTCCTATTACAGGGCGGGAGCTTTTTCTTATTTTACGCGAGCAAATCAAACGAGAAACTTAAGTTTCAGGAGGTACAAGCATGTACAAGAAAGTTTCAACCGACATGAACTTTGTCGAGAGAGAAAAACAGGTTGAGAAGTTCTGGGAAGACAATCAGATCTTCGAAAAAAGTATGAAAGTGCGTGAAGGAAATCCGTCCTACGTGTTCTATGACGGACCGCCGACCGCAAACGGAAAACCGCACATCGGCCACGTAGAGACCCGTGTTATCAAGGATATGATCCCGAGATACCGTACCATGAAGGGTTATCAGGTGCCGAGAAAAGCAGGCTGGGATACCCACGGACTGCCGGTAGAGCTGGAAGTTGAGAAAAAACTCGGTCTGGACGGAAAAGATCAGATCGAAAAATACGGCGTAGAGCCATTCATCGAGCAGTGTAAAGAGAGCGTATGGAAATACGAGGGAATGTGGGAAGACTTCTCCCATACCGTTGGCTTCTGGGCTGATATGAAAAACCCATACGTTACGTATCATAACGATTACATCGAGTCCGAGTGGTGGGCATTAAAAGAGATCTGGAAGAAAGGTCTTCTGTACGAAGGACACAAAATCGTTCCTTACTGCCCGCGCTGCGGTACCCCGCTTTCTTCTCACGAAGTAGCGCAGGGATACAAAGATGTCAAAGAACGTTCTGCCGTTGTCCGCTTTAAAGTAAAAGGCGAGGACGCTTACATCCTGGCATGGACCACCACACCGTGGACCCTTCCGTCCAACGTTGCGCTCTGCGTCAACCCGGATGAGGATTATGTAAAAGTAACAAGCAAAGGATATACCTATTATATGGCAGCCGCTCTGGTAGACACCGTTCTCGGTGAGGGCGCTGAAATCCTGGAGCATTATCAGGGCAAAGATCTTGAGTTCAAAGAGTACGAGCCGCTGTTCCCGTACGCTGAGAAGAGAATCGGAAACAAAAAAGCATACTATGTAGTCTGCGATACCTACGTAACACTGACCGATGGTACCGGTGTTGTTCATATCGCCCCTGCATTTGGTGAGGACGACTCCAAGGTCGGTCACAGATACGATCTTCCTTTCGTACAGTTAGTAAACGAAAAAGGTGAGATGACCGAGGAAACTCCGTGGGCAGGTACTTTCTGCAAGAAAGCAGATATGGCCGTTCTGCAGGCACTCGAGGATAAAGACCTTCTGTTTGATGCGCCGCTGTTCGAGCACAGCTACCCGCACTGCTGGAGATGCGATACTCCGCTGATCTACTATGCACGTGAAACCTGGTTCATCCGCATGACTGCAGTAAAAGAGGATCTGATCCGCAACAACAACACCATTAACTGGATTCCGGAAAGCATCGGAAAAGGACGCTTTGGCGACTGGCTGGAAAACGTTCAGGACTGGGGACTTTCCAGAAACCGTTACTGGGGAACTCCGCTTCCGGTATGGCAGTGTGAATGCGGCCATCAGGACTGCATCGGCAGTATCGAAGAGCTGAAAGAAAAAGCCGACAACTGCCCGGACGACATCGAGCTTCACCGCCCATACATCGACGCAGTGACCATTAAGTGCCCGAAATGCGGTAAAGAGATGCACCGTGTACCGGAGGTTATCGACTGCTGGTTCGATTCCGGATCCATGCCGTTTGCACAGCATCACTATCCATTCGAGAACAAAGAAACCTTCGAAAAACAGTTCCCGGCACAGTTTATTTCCGAGGCTGTAGACCAGACACGTGGATGGTTCTACTCCCTGCTTGCAATTTCCACTCTGCTGTTCAACAAAGCACCGTACGAGAACGTTATCGTTCTTGGTCTGGTACAGGATGAGAACGGACAGAAGATGAGTAAATCCAAAGGAAATGCGGTAGATCCGTTTGACGCACTGCAGACCTACGGTGCCGATGCAATCCGCTGGTACTTCTACACCAGCAGTGCTCCGTGGCTGCCGAGCCGTTTCGCAGGCAAGACGGTCGTGGAAGGACAGAGAAAGTTCATGGGAACCCTGTGGAACACCTACGCGTTCTTTGTCCTGTATGCAAACATCGACAACTTCGATGCAACAAAATACAGTCTGGAATATGACAAACTGGCTGTTATGGATAAATGGCTGCTGTCCCGTCTGGAATCCACTGTAAAAGCAGTAGACGACAACCTGGCAAATTACCGTATCCCGGAAGCGGCAAAAGCACTGCAGTCCTTCGTGGATGATATGAGTAACTGGTATGTACGCCGCTCCCGTGAGCGTTTCTGGGCAAAAGGCATGGAGCAGGATAAGATCAATGCTTACATGACTCTGTACACTGCACTGGTGACCGTTGCAAAAGCAGCAGCTCCGATGATTCCGTTCATGACAGAGGATATTTATCAGAACCTCGTAAAGAGCATTGATGCAAGTGCACCGGAAAGTATCCATCTGTGCGACTTCCCGGAGGTACATGAGAACTGGATCGATCCGAAGATGGAAGAGGATATGGCAGACCTGCTGGAGATCGTCGTTATGGGACGTGCTGCAAGAAACACTGCCAATATCAAAAACCGTCAGCCGATCGGAACCATGTACGTGAAGAGTGAGTTCCAGCTTTCCGAATTCTACAAAGAGATCATCGAGGACGAGCTGAATGTCAAAGAAGTTGTATTTAAAGATGACATCGCAGATTTCATCAGCTACAGCTTCAAACCGCAGATGCGTACCGTAGGACCAAAATACGGAAAACTCCTGAACAAGATCAAAACAACCCTGTCTGAGCTGGATGGAAACAAGGCTATGGCAGAGCTCAAGAGCACCGGCGAACTTAAACTTGACATCGATGGACAGGAAATTGTATTATTAGAGGAGGATTTGTTAATTGACATGGCACAGATGGAAGGCTATGTATCCGAATCCGACCATACAATCACCGTTGTTCTGGATACCAATCTGACTCCGGAACTGATCGAGGAAGGTTTTGTTCGTGAGCTGGTAAGTAAAATCCAGACCATGCGTAAAGAGGCCGGCTTTGAGGTTATGGACAAGATCAGAGTATATGCAAAAGACAACGACAAGATTGTAAGCATCATGAAAAACCATGGTGATGAAATTAAATCTGAAGTTCTGGCAGAAGAAATCGTGACTGGAGAGACAAAGGGCTATGAGAAGGAGTGGAATATCAACTCCGAAAAGGTTACCATGGCAGTAGAGCGTATCTAAGAATACTTCTGGATGCGTTTCCACGACGATCGTTAATATAAAAATCAGCCTGCGAGCGGGGATGCAGACAAGCTCTCCGCTCGCAGACTGCTATTGAGGAGGACGCAGATGTTAAACGCCGAGTTCAACAAAGAAACTTTTAAGAACAGTGTCAAAGAAAACGTAAAAATGCTGTACAGAAAAAATCTGGAAGAGGCTTCCCAGCAGGAAATTTACCAGGCAGTCTGCTACGCAGTAAAAGACGTTATTATTGACAACTGGCTGAAAACCCAGAAAGCAATGGATGAGCAGGATCCGAAGATTCTGTACTATATGTCCATGGAGTTCCTGATGGGACGTGCGCTGGGAAATAACCTGATTAACCTGACTGCATACAAACAGGTACAGGAAGCTCTTGATGAGATGGGACTGAACCTGAACCTTCTGGAGGACCAGGAGAGAGATCCTGCGCTTGGAAACGGCGGTCTTGGCCGTCTGGCAGCATGCTTCCTGGATTCCCTGGCTACACTGGGATATCCGGCATACGGCTGCGGTATCCGTTATAAATACGGTATGTTCAAACAGCAGATCCGCGACGGTTATCAGGTAGAAGTACCGGACAACTGGCTGAAACACGGCTATCCATTCGAGCTGAAACGCCCGGAATACGCAAAAGAAGTAAAATTTGGCGGATACGTAGCACAGGAGTATGATGAGGCTACCGGACGCGTAAACTTCGTACAGAAAGATTACCAGTCTGTAAACGCAATTCCTTACGATATGCCAATCGTAGGATACGACAACGATGTTGTAAACACGCTGACCATATGGGATGCAGAGGCTATTCAGGACTTCTCCCTGGATTCCTTCGACAAAGGTGATTACCACAAAGCGGTTGAGCAGGAAAACCTTGCAAAAACCATCGTAGAGGTTCTGTATCCGAACGACAACCATTACGAAGGAAAAGAGCTGCGTCTGAAACAGCAGTATTTCTTTATTTCTGCAAGCGTACAGAGAGCAGTTGCAAAATATAAAAAACATCACGATGATATCACAAAGCTGTATGAGAAGGTTACCTTCCAGCTGAACGATACTCACCCGACCGTAGCCGTTCCGGAGCTGATGCGAATCCTTATGGATGTGGAAGGCCTTGGCTGGGATGAGGCATGGGAGATTACGACAAAGACCTGTGCATACACGAACCATACGATTATGGCAGAGGCACTTGAAAAATGGCCGGTTGACCTGTTCTCCAGACTTCTTCCGCGTATCTATCAGATCGTAGAAGAGATCAACCGCCGCTTCCTGATCCAGGTAAGAGAGCAGTACCCGGGTGATGAAGAGAAAGTCCGCCAGATGGCAGTGATCTACGACGGACAGGTTCATATGGCCCGTCTGGCTATCGTAGGCGGATATTCTGTCAACGGTGTTGCAAAGCTTCATACCGAGATCCTGAAAAAACAGACCTTAAAAGACTTCTACGAAATGACTCCGGAGAAGTTCAACAATAAGACGAACGGTATCACACAGCGTCGTTTCCTGCTTCACGGAAATCCGCTCCTGGCTGACTGGGTAACTGAGTATGCCGGAAATGGCTGGATTACCGATCTTCCGAAGATCAAAAAGATCGCTGAGCTTGCAGATGATACACAGGCACAGAAGGAATTTATGGAGATTAAACACAAAAATAAAGTTCGCCTGGCAAAATACATCAAAGAGCATAACGGCATTGATGTAGATCCGAACTCTATTTTTGACGTTCAGGTAAAGCGTCTGCATGAGTACAAACGCCAGTTTATGAACATTCTTCATATTATGTACCTGTATGACCGTCTGAAAAAGAACCCGGATATGCCGTTCTACCCAAGAACCTTCATCTTTGGAGCGAAAGCTTCCGCAGGCTATGAGCGTGCAAAAGCAATCATCAAACTGATTAATTCCGTTGGGGATGTCGTAAATAACGATCCGACCATCAAAGGAAAGATCAAAGTTGTATTTATCGAGGATTATCGTGTCAGCAACGCAGAGCTGATCTTTGCCGCTGCCGATGTTTCCGAGCAGATTTCCACCGCAAGTAAAGAGGCTTCCGGTACCGGTAACATGAAGTTCATGCTGAACGGTGCCCTGACTCTTGGAACCATGGACGGTGCAAACGTAGAGATCGTTGAGGAAGTTGGAAAAGAGAACGCCTTCATCTTCGGACTTTCCGCAGATCAGGTTATCGAATATGAGAACAACTACACCTACGATCCGATGAGCTACTTCATCCACGATCAGGACATCCACAACGTAGTGATGGATCTGATCAGCGGAAGATACTCAAACGGCGACACCATGATGTTCCGTGATCTGTATGACTCCCTGCTCACACCGAAGAATGCTCCGCGCCCGGATATGTACTTTACCCTGGCAGACTTCAAGTCCTATGCGGCAGCACAGGAGCGTGTTGAGGATAAATACAGAAATACTTCTGCATGGGCAAGAAGCGCGATCCTGAATACCGCACACAGCGGCAAATTCACATCCGACCGTACCATCCAGCAGTATGTAGATGATATCTGGCATCTGGACAAGATTACTGTCAGAAAGTAATCAGAATCAAATATAAGTAGTTAGGGGACACCTGCTTTTCCGGGGAAAACCGGAGGGGCGGGTGTTCTTTTTTTGATGCCCGCTGGAAGGATCTGCATCCCGAAAAATGCCTGCAAAACAGGCATTCTTTTGACATTCTACGGGGAGTGTGGTACACTGTTCGTGTCTATGAACTAAAACAATCTGAAATGTATTGAGGTGAAAAGATTGGATAAAGCTGAATATCAAAGCCGGCTGGAAGAGCTGAACAGTCTGGTAAAAAAAGAGGACTATGAGGGGGCACTTGCAGTTGTAGAAGCCGTTGACTGGCGGCGTGTCAAGAGTCTGCGTACGCTCGGCATGGTAGCGGATGTCTATGAGGCGAACAAACGATATCCGGAGGCGAAGAAGATTCTGCTGATGGCGTATGACCGTTCCTCCATCGGAAAGGGCATTCTGTACCGCCTGGTAGAGGTCTCCGTAAAAATGAAAGACTTTGATGAGGCGATTGACTTTTACAACGAGTTTGAAGCAGTCGCACGTCACGATAATTCCCGGTATCTGCTGAAATACAAGATTTTAAGAGGACAGAAAGCGCCGCTTGAGGAGCAGATTTCCCTTCTGGAGGAATACAAAGAGCGGGAATTTACCGAGAGATGGGCATATGAACTGGCAAACCTTTACAGCAAAGCCGGAGAGACGCAGAAATGCATCGATGCCTGTGATGAGCTGATCCTGTGGTTCAGCGAGGGCAAATATGTGACAAAGGCAATGGATCTGAAAATGAAGTACGAGCCGCTGTCACCGTCCCAGCAGATCAAATACGAGCATCGTTTTGACTACAAAAAGAATGAAGAGCCGTCTGAGGATCCGGAAGCACTTGAAGTGCGGTTAGCCGGAGAGAGCGGAGCCGGTGAAATGGCTGCGACGAAAGAGCCGGCAGAGACGCCGGAAGTAAAACCGGTAAACGGCGGTGTGATGAGCCAGTATGTGGCCGGTGAAGAAGAAAAAGAAGCCGGTTCGCCGTACGAAGCATATGAGAAAACACAGCAGGCCGAGGCAGATGCAGAGCAGGTGCAGGAGTACGAAGCACTGCAGCAGACAGAGGAGCCGATCGAGGAGATTCCGGAAGAGCAGGCGTATGCAGACAGCACGCCGACGTACCTTGGAAATACGATCGATCTTCACGCAGAGCTTGCAAAGAGCATCCGCGATGTCTTCTCCTTCCGCGGAAAGAAACAGGAAGAGACGGCAGTCGAGGAAGAGACAAGCGAAGAGCCGGTACAGTACGAAGTAAAAGATCTGGAGCCGGAGCAGCTTGATGTAAACGTAGAGGTATCCCCGGATGCCAACACGACAATCAAGACAAGACCGCAGCCAAAACCGAAGGAAAAAGCCGAGCCGGTAATGCCGAAAGCACCGAAGCCGGAGAAGAAATACGAAGAGCCGGACCTCGAAGCACTGTTCCAGGAGACCGCAGCAAACCTGTCGGAGGAAGTTGCGGAGGAAGAAGCAGAAGAGCCAGTGGAACCGGCAGCAGAAGCCGAAACCGCAGAGCAGCCGATGGATCCGGAGTCCGAGACAGAGGCACGGGAAACGGCAGAGGAGCCGCAGGCGGAAGCTGAGCCGGAAGAAGATGCAGAACCGGCAGATGAAGCGGAAACCGAAGAGATCACAGAACCGGCGGATGAGGCTGAAACCGAAGAAGCTACAGAGCCGATGGATGAAGCTGAGATCGAAGAGATTATAGAACCGGCAGCCGAGGCTGAAATCGAAGAAGCAGAAGTTACAGAACCAGCAGTGGAAGCTGAAACAGAAGCAGCCGAGAAGGCTCAGGCGGAAGCCGAAATTGAGGAAACCGTAGAACCGGCGGAGACACCGTCCATGGATGCAACGGTTGTCATCGCGGATCTGAAACCGGCAGAGGAGACACGGCCGACCATCGATTTTAGTGAGCTTCAGGCAGCGCTGAACGCAGAAGTGCAGGAAGCTGAAAAAGCATCGGAAATCGAACTGCCGGATGAGCCGGAAACTGCGGAAGCAGAACCTGCTGACGAGCCGGAAAGCGAAACAGAGCCGGAAACTCCGGCCGAGACTGAGCCAGCCGATCCGTTTGAGCCGGCAGGAACCCAGCCGATCGAGATTACCCCGGAGGAAATCGAAATCGAAGTTCCGACCGAGCCAAAGCGTGAGCGCGTATCCGATGCGACGATCAACATGAGCATCGAAAAAACAACGGATGCCACCGTTCAGCTGATCCGCGACAACATTCCGGAAGGAACTGTTGCGAAATCGATTGAAGAGGTGCTCCGCGAGGAGACGCCGGAGGAGGCAAGACTCCGCATCCTGAACGACACCCAGCCGGATAAGCTGAGTGACGAGCAGAAAGCGCTGTTTACTTACTTTGCGAAAGTTCCAGGCATGGATATCCAGATTCTGGATGCAATGCATGGTGTTTATCATTACGCAGGCGACCGTACTTCCCGTCATGGAAACATTGCCATTATGGGCGGATACGGTACTGGAAAAACGAAGCTGTCGGAGGATCTCGTCCGTGCAATCTGTGCTGACTTAAAACTTCCGGCAACGAAGATGGCCCGTCTGGATGCATCTGTTCTGAACAAAAAGGACTGTGCGCAGATTGTTTCAAAGCTGGCGGGAGGTTTCCTCCTGATCGAGCGTGCCGGTCTGATGTACCCGGAGACGATCGAGAAGCTGTCGCAGGCAATGGATTTCCGTACCGACAGTCTGGTTCTGATCATCGAGGATGAGAAGGTCAGCATGAGAGGTCTTCTGCGGAATTACCCTGATTTTGCGAAGAAGTTTGAGACGGTCATTTCGATTCCTGTTTTCACGAACGACGAGCTGGTTACGTTTGCCCGCACGTATGCGCGTGAGAATGGATACAAGATGGACGAGATGGGTGTGCTTGCTCTGTATACACAGATTGGCAACAATCAGAAGGAGGGCGAGCCGATGACGATTTCACAGGTCAAAGATATGGTGGATCGTGCCATCGCCCATGCAGAAAAGGGAACCCGTAAATTCGGAAGACGCATGTCCAGAAAGCATACCGATGCGGACGACCGCGTGATTCTTTACGAGAAAGACTTTGAGTTCTAAATACATGGAGAATTTATGGAGAAAGTAAAACCGTGGCTCGGGGAGCCGCAGAATACAATAGCCGTACTGCAGAAGTACGGCTTTGTATTTCAGAAAAAGTATGGTCAGAATTTTCTGATCGATCCACATGTGCTGGATAAGATTGTAGCCGCTGCAGGTATCGGACCGGACGATTTTGTTGTGGAAATCGGACCTGGTATCGGTACGCTGACGCAGTATCTTGCGTATGCTGCGCGGAGTGTGTGTGCGGTGGAAATTGACAAGAATCTGATCCCGATTCTGGAGGATACGCTGTCGGATTATGATAATGTTGAGGTTATCAACAATGATGTTTTGAAGGTGGATCTGGCGGCGCTGGCGAAGGAGAAGAACAACGGACGGCCGATCAAGGTTGTGGCGAATCTTCCGTATTATATTACGACGCCGATTATTATGGGATTATTTGAGAATCATGTGCCGGTGGATTCGATTACGGTTATGGTTCAGAAGGAGGTTGCGGACCGGATGCAGACGGGGCCGGGATCGAAGGATTACGGGGCGCTGTCGCTGGCGGTGCAGTATTATGCGGAGCCGTATATTGTGGCGAATGTGCCGCCGAACTGTTTTATGCCGCGGCCGAAGGTTGGAAGTGCGGTGATCCGGCTGACGCGTCATGAGGTGATGCCGGTGGAGACGAAGGATGAGAAGTTGATGTTCTCCATTATTCGGGCGTCGTTTAATCAGAGACGGAAGACGCTGGCGAACGGACTGAAAAATTCGGAGCTGCTGCATTTTTCGAAAGAGGAGATTGAGGCTGCAATCACAGCCTGCGGCTGGCCGCTTACGATTCGTGGGGAGGCATTGAATTTACAGGAGTTTGCGCGGTTGACGGATGAATTGTGTAAATAGAGGGGACGCCTCGCCGCCGCCCGTCCGCCCTTGCGTGATGCGCATGGCAGCGGTGGAAAAGCGGGGGAAAAACGTAGAAAAAATGGAGGTCTTTCGACAGACACCGGCATTATTCGCCAGGAAAGCCTGATGCTTTCCCAGCTCAGAATGCCTTGAAATCTGGTGTTGAGCACCAGATTTCAGTCTCTCGAAAGGCCTCCATTTTTTCTGGTTTTTCCTGCCCGCTTTTCCAATGCTGCCATGCCGCATCACGCAAGGACGGACGGGCGGCGGCGAGGCTGGTAGTGGGGGCGGGAGGGGAGGTCTGGATCCGCCCGGATGGGCGGATCGGCGTGAGATTGTTGTGAGGAAGATGGGAGAAAATGAGAAAAAGGCATGAAAAAAAGCACCGTTGGCGAAACAGTGCTTTCTTTCATTTTTATTTTTAAAGGAAGGAGAGCCGATTTTCTAATCGGCAATATGAAAAAGAAAATTGTGTAAATAATGTTGGCATTCATTATTTATGCTTTTAGTATACGGGTAAATTATGTTGAAAGCGTGTTCATGTTGTAAAAAAATCATGAACAAATTGTGACTATTCAGAGCCATGCGAAATTTCAGAACAAATTGCGAATCATGCTTGCATGAATGAGCACTTTTTTCTGAAATTTCATATGGCGAGAAGCCACATCAAGATGCAGCGCAGCGGAATCGAGATGGGGCTCTGAACAGGGACTTATTTCTGAGTTACAGGTCCAGCAGCTTAAAGGTGGAAATTCCGAGGAAGTTCCGGGAGCAGAGGCTGATTCCGCCCATGAGGACGGAGACATCCTGCAGGTGAGCCGGG
This sequence comes from Blautia sp. AF26-2, assembly GCF_003460955.1. NCBI lineage: Bacteria > Bacillati > Bacillota > Clostridia > Lachnospirales > Lachnospiraceae > Blautia > Blautia sp. AF26-2. Next base: position 20,807 of record NZ_QTWD01000018.1, read on the forward strand.
AGGACGTGGAGGTACCAGCGGAGGCGGTTCTGGATTCCGGAGGTGATTTCGTCGATCAGACCTGGGATGTAGTTGGTGAAGGAGCTGTTGATGACGATGACGTCCGGGTTGAAGGTGTGGAGAACCGTGTTCAGGCTGATTCCGATGTAGTGGGTGAAATCCTGCATTACTTTGCGGGCGTTGGGGTTGCCTTCCTGGTAATACTGGATGAAGCGTTCGACGGAGACGTTTTCTAAGCCTTCGGCGGCGGCAAAATCGTTCAGGACGGAGGCTTCGGAGATGTACTGTTCGAGGCAGCCGTGGTTGCCGCAGGGGCAGGGCCGGCCATCGGGGAAGAGGATGGTGTGGCCGAATTCGCCGGCGTAGCCGTTCTGGCCGGTGTAGAGTTCGCCGTCAATGAGGATTCCCATGCCGACGCCTTCGTGGATGTTCAGGAAGATCATATTTTTAAAGTGCTCTGCGCAGGCGGCTTCGCCGATGACGGAGAGGTTGGCTTCATTTTCTACGATGACAGGGACCTGAAATTCTTCTTCGAGGTAGTTTTTCAGGTTGGAGTGTTTTAGATCGTAGTAGGGTGTGAATAAAACGAGGTCGTCGCAGACGACGCCGTAGATTCCGATGGAGATTCCGACGAGGCCGCACGGGGTCTTGGGGAGGTCGGATTTGGTTTTGTGGAGGAGGGAAATCAGGTATTCCTCCAGGGAGAGGGATGGATCAATCGGGTATTCTTTTACAGTACATGATTTTCCCTTCAGATCTCCGGTGAGAATGGTGATCTTTTTTACGCCGAGATCGACGGCGATGATGGAACCGCAGCGATTATTAAAAGTAAGCAGAATCGGTTTTCGACCCATGGAAGTTTTTTCGGCGCTGCCGAGTTCTATGACGAGCTGGCGGTCGAGCAGTTCCTGGACGATGGTGGATACGGTTGCTTTTGTCAGATGCAGCATTTTCGCCAGATCTGCGCGGGAAAGCGGCGGATGGTTGGCGATTGCCTCGAGAACCAGGGCGCGGTTCATGTCTCGTATATATTCCTGATTTCCGGTACTCATAAAAAATCCTCCATTCTGCCGCATTGGCTGTACATCAATCTTAACATAAATGAGAGAGAAATGACAGGGAAAATCGGGGATGGGCAATACGAATAGAAAAATTAACGGAGAAAAACGATTTCTAGACAGAGTAGAGAGTAAGGGACAGAATTAGAAATAAAATATGTGATAAATACACAAATAAAATATAAAATAATTCTAAAAAATGTACAGATTCACAGAAGATTCACTGCACGTTCATAATCTGTTCATAATTAATTGGTATAGTTATCTCAGTTCCAAAAGAACAGCGTGTATGCAATCACTACACAATTAAGATTTTTTCATAATAATAGCCCAGGCGCCGAGAGGTTCCTGGGCACTCCTCGTTTTTGGGGAATTTTTGATCTTGGGACAGACGGAAATCTGTGTAGACAGGGTAGTGATCTTTTTCTTGACTTTTGCGAGAAGCAGCCTTATAGTATAAATATAATAACAATTACTGTTATCGAAAGACACGAAAGGAAAAGAACTATGTCAACACTCAAGTATAGCAGACAAAGAGAAAGCATCAAAGTCTGCCTTCAGGGACGAAAGGATCACCCGACCGCAGATATGCTCTATACCGATGTACGGAAAGAATTTCCCAATATCAGTCTTGGCACAGTATACCGGAACCTGTCTCTTCTTTCTGAATTAGGAGAGATCAAGCGTCTTACAACAGGAGATGGCCCGGACCGGTTCGATGGAGATACTTCCACGCATCACCATTTCATTTGCAGAAAATGTCACTGCGTGACAGACCTTACAATGCGTGACATCAGCGAAATCAAGAACGTAGCAGCGGAAAATTTCAGAGGTACGATCGAAGATTACTCTGTGAATTTTTACGGCATCTGCGAGAACTGCAAAAATCACCCGGGGAACGTATAGCATCCCCAGGAAGAAAGAAAAAATTAAAAATAGGCATTGACAAAAAGGGAAGCTTATGTTAAAGTAATATCAGTAACAGTTACTAATATCAAAAATAAAAAACTGTTATAAACCACAAAATTGGAAATGATAAAATTAAATACACAACAAAAAGAAAGGAAAGAAAGACTATGAAAAAATTTGTATGCAGCGTATGTGGATATGTTTATGAAGGAGCAGAAGCACCGGAAGTCTGTCCGATCTGTAAAGCACCGAAAGAGAAATTTATCGAGCAGGGCGAGGATCTGACCTGGGCAGCAGAGCATGTAGTTGGCGTAGCATCCGATGTTCCGGAAGATATCAAAAAAGACCTGAGAGCCAATTTCGAGGGCGAGTGCTCCGAGGTTGGTATGTACCTGGCAATGTCCAGAGTAGCATTCCGCGAGGGATATCCGGAAGTAGGTCTGTACTATGAAAAAGCAGCTTACGAAGAGGCAGAGCACGCAGCAAAATTCGCAGAGCTTCTCGGCGAAGTTGTAACCGACAGCACCAAGAAAAACCTGCAGATGCGTGTAGAAGCAGAGAACGGCGCAACCGCTGGTAAAACAGATCTTGCAAAACGTGCCAAAGCCCTGAATCTTGATGCAATCCATGACACCGTGCATGAGATGGCAAGAGACGAAGCTAGACACGGAAAAGCATTCGCTGGTCTGCTGGCTAGATATTTTGGTAAATAATCAGGAAACCTTTTTGGGGGGCGGAATAAAATCTGCCCTCCTTTTTCCGTTGTTTACAATTTTTACTTGGGATTGCGAACTTGTTTCGAATTACCTGTTGTTTACAAATGAACATAGAAAGAAAAAGCGAGGTTTTCACCATGGAAAAACAGACAGGCTGTGTCCACATCTACTGTGGGGATGGAAAAGGAAAGACGACTTGTGGTATGGGACTCTGCACGCGTGCGGCAGGGTATGGATACCGTGTTTTGATTTATCAGTTTATGAAAGATAACAGCACGAGCGAGCGGAAGGTGCTCTTACTGTCGCCGAATGTGACGTTTGTGCCGGGGCAGGACAAGATAAAGTTTTCGTTTCTGATGACACCGGAGGAGAAGGCAGAGCAGAAACGGTATTATGAAGAGCAGTTTCAGAAAGTGACAGAAAAAGCAGTTCAGGAAGAATACGATGTACTGTTTCTGGACGAACTGGTTTATACGATTGGAAGCAAACTGTTTGATGAGCAGCTCCTTCTGGATTTTCTGGATCACAAGCCGGAGAAGCTGGAAGTGATTCTGACAGGGCAGGGACCATCGGAGGCGCTGATTGAGCGGGCGGACTATGTTTCGGAGCTGAAAAAAATCAAGCATCCGTTTGACAAGGGTCTTGCGGCAAGAGATGGAATCGAGCGGTAACGCTGAAAAAACAAGAAAAAAGATACTGTTTTGCGGGGAAGATGATTCCATGCAGAACAGTATCTTTTTCTTGATTTTGCGGGCAATGAACCAAAATCTGTGATGGAACAAGTTTCTGGTGATTGCCGCGATAACCTGAGAAGTATCTGGAAGCCGCTGTAAGACAGAAAATAACGTTATTATTTCGCACCGCGATCCGCAATCATTTTCGTGGATTTCTTCACGCAGTACAGACATGTCGGTGCGATATAGCAGCAGGCGGCGAGCCACGCAGCCTGATCCGCAAAGCAGATTGCGGTGAAGCCAAACGCACCGACAAATCCCAGGCAGACAATCGTTCGTGCCAGCATCTCCATTACGCCGGAGAAAACGGCTCTTCCCGAGTAGCCAAGTCCCTGCGTTACCATACGGCAGACATTCAAAATACCAAGCATCCAGTAGAAAAATCCGAGGCAGCGCAGATATTTTGCCGAAGCGTTGATTGCTTCGAAAGCAGAGCTGACAATAAAGAGCTTTGTCAGCGGCCGTCCGAACAGAATCATGATGACACCTGCAAACGCACCATAGCCGACACCGACAAGCACACCCTGGCGGAGTCCCTGACGGATTCGCTTTGACTGGCCGGCTCCGAGATTCTGACTGCAGAAAACGGAAGCCGCGGTACTGATCGCATCAAACGGGCACATCATAAACTGTTTGATTTTCATAGCAGCTGTGAACGCCGAAACATAAACACTGCCAAGTCCATTATTCGCTGACTGCATTACCATACTGCCGATCGCCGTGATCGAAAACTGCAGTCCCGTCGGAATGCCCATTGCGAGGAGTTCCTGCGCGGCATCCTTTCGCAGAGTGCGGTTTTCTTTTGTCGGAAGCAGGAGCTTTACCCTACGGGAAATAAAAAACAGACATAAAAGTCCGCTGATCGCCTGGGCGGAAATCGTCGCAATCGCCGCTCCTGCGCATCCCAGATGCAGAATGATAATACAGAACAGATCGAGGAAAATATTCAGAATTGCCGAAAATGCCAGAAACAGAAACGGTGTGCGGCTGTCCCCGACGGCGCGCAGGATGCTGGAAAGATAATTGTACAGAATCGAAAACGGAATTCCGAGGAAAATCACAAGCTGATATGCGTAAGCATCCGCGAAAATATCGGACGGAACCGACAGCAGGTGCAGAATCGGTGCACAGAGTAAACTGCAGAGTGTGGTCAGAATGGCCGCAATCAGGACAGCAAGTGCAGCACCATTAAAAATATAATCGCGCATTTTATCAAGCTTTCCGGCGCCGAAATACTTGGCAACCGGGACACTGAATCCCGTGCAGCTTCCCATACAGAAGCCGAGCACCAGAAACTGTACACTGCTGCTTGCACCGACGCTGGCGAGTGCCTCCGGGCCAAGTGCCTGGCCGACAATCGCCGCATCAATGATGTTATACGTCTGCTGCAGCAGATTTCCGATGAGAAGCGGAAAGGCAAACGAGAGCATCAGCTTTACCGGATTTCCCTTTACCATAGATGTTGCCATAAAAAACGCCTCCCCTGCTTAATATGCACGTGAATTATAAACGAGTGCCGTCTTATTCAGGTTCTGGATCATGAAATAGTCGGCAACGAGCTGGCCAATTCCGCCGGTCAGGTAGCCGAGCAGCGTCCACAGAAGAATGGCGGAACCGTTTTCCTCAATCATCACACCGTAGCGGTCGTAGGATTCGCGGTACATGCGGTTCGCTTGTTTGTAACGCCAGTAAACGCCGTAAATTCCACAGGTAACCCAGGACAGAAGCAGCACGATAATGTAGTTTGGGCTGTCTTCGCCGTCACCGTAAAAGATGGTGTTCAGGTCTTCCACATAAACATACCAGAAGTAGATCGAGTAGAGTCCGCACGTCAGAAATGTGAGCAGAAGATAGAACCAGAAACTGCGGTTGTCTTTTACATTCATTTGTAAATACCCCCTTTAATTAAGATAGAACCATTGTAGCACGCGCCCGAGAGAAGGGTCAATAGAAAGGAGCGGGTCGTGGTAATAAATGCGCCAGGCATAAACGGCGAGAAGCAGCACGACAAGCACCGTAATGATCCCCTTTTTAAAACGCCGAAGTCCCGCCGTCTGTTCCGGCCCGAAGAAGAGCCATATCCCTGCGGGCAGTACGGCATAGACGAGCGGATGCATCCGAAATGCCGCCCGAAAATGACCGGAGAGCATTAACAGTACCGCGCGGCTCATTCCGCAGCCCGGGCAGGAAATGCCGGTGGAAAACCGGATCGGACAGCCGATGCCTGTGAGGGTGATGAAGGCGACGTAAACGCCGAGGAGCAGGCAGAAGAAAAAGAAATCGCGGCAGCGTTTCTTCAGAAAAGAAAGATACGCGCTGCCGCGGCCGGGATCACGTTTCATGGAGTTTGGTGACGGCGTATTCATATAAAGCCTCCTTGCGCTCGCTGTCGGTCGTGAGAAAATGCGAGTACAGAACGTCGATCATAACGAGAATCGGGAACTGCGGAGAGATTGCGCCGCCGTTTTTCAGATGCTCTTTGACCGCAAGCAGCAGGACTTCATCGCAGAAGGCATCGTAATCGCTGGAGCTGCGGGAAGTAAAGAGAATGGTAGAGGCTCCCTTTTCCTTTGCGGCTCCGAGCGCACGCAGCACCTCCGGTGTCTGTCCGCTGACGGTAATGCCGATTGCAGCGCAGCTCTCATTGAGCAGAACGGCATTCATTTTCATGATGTGAATGTCGGTAATTGCTTCAATATCCACGCCTGCAAGCATAAAACGCAGCTTCATTTCCTGGGCGGAAAGTCCGGAGCTTCCAAGACCGTAGACATACACCCGACGCTTCGAAGTGAGAATATGGCAGATGCGGTCAATCTGCGCGCGGTCGGCGAGCGAGTAGCTTTTATTCAGCAGCTCCTGATACGTATTCAGCACCTGTTTGATGTGATCGTCCGTGCCAGGCAGTGCGGCGTTTAGACCTTCCTGGTAACGGTAGACAAATTCGCGGTAGCCCGTGTAGCCGCATTTTTTCGCAAAGCGGGAGAGCGAAGCCTCCGAAACATAGAGCAGTTCCGAAACGTGGCGCGCGGACAGATCCGACTCGTCGGTATTATGAATAAAAAAATCTGCTACCGTCCGTTCCAGGGGAGTGAACGAGGGATAGACAGACTCAATGACAGGAATAATCGATTTTTCAAAGTGTTCCATGGAACGTAAGTCCTCCTGGTATCTGTAAATATCTGAAAAAAATTCAGATCAGTTCTTGCTTTATTGTATCACAGGCAGAGTGGTGAATCAACTTTCAATTGTGTGTGAATTGCACGGGAAAGCGGGCGGAAAAATGGAAAGAACTTTAATGACGTGAAAGTAATTTCTAAAATATAAAAATAGTTGAAAATAAAATCAACATAAATTATAATCAGAACAGATCAAAGAAAGAAGGCAAGACAATGATTATCAAAAACGGACGTGTATTTCAGGAAGACGGAACGTTTGCGGAAAAAGATCTTTATATAGAAGGAAAACGTTTCGTTTCCACAAAAGAAGAAGTGATCGATCAGGAAGTGATCGATGCGAAAGGCATGATGGTTCTGCCGGGACTGGTTGACGTACACAGCCACGGCGCTGCCGGACATGATTTTTCAGACGGAGACGTGGAAGGTTTAAAAGAGATCCTGCGCTACGAGAAAGCGCACGGCATTACCTCTTACTGCCCGACATCCATGACACTGCCAAAAGACGATCTGCTGAAAATCTTCGGAACCATCGAAGCAATCAAAGATGAGCCGGAAGCAGAAGTGATCGCCGGCGTCAACATGGAAGGACCGTTCATCGATCCGATCAAAAAAGGCGCACAGGCAGAGGAGAACATCGTGGCTCCGAACGCTGAGTTCTTCCGCGCATGCAATGCGGCGAGCGGCGGAAAAATCCGTCTCGTAACCCTGGCCCCGAATATGCCTGGCTCACTGGAATTTATCAAAGAGGTTTCCGATGAAGTCATGGTTTCCATCGGCCATACAACAGCAGATTATGACACCGCGCTGGCTGCCATGAAAGCAGGAGCACACCATGTCACCCATCTGTACAACGCCATGCCGCCGTTCGCACACCGTAACCCTGGTGTCATCGGCGCAGCATTTGACGATTCGGAGTGCCGCATGGAGCTGATCTGCGACGGCTATCACATTCACGGTGCTGTTGTCCGCGCGACCTTCTCCATGATGGGAAGTGAACGTATGGTTCTCATCAGCGATTCCATGATGGCAACGGGAATGCCGAACGGAACGTATTCCCTCGGGGGACAGGCTGTCTGGATGAAAGACGGAAAAGCGACCCTGACCGACGGTGAGACCATCGCGGGTTCCGCTACGAACCTGTACGACTGCATGAGAAAAGCAGTTTCGTTTGATATTCCGCTGGCAGATGCCATTTTTGCGGCAACAAGAAATCCGGCACAGAGCATCGGTATCTACGATGAAGTAGGATCCATTGCACCGGGCAAAAAAGCGCATGTACTTCTGGTGGACGACGAACTGAACCTGAAACAGGTTATTATGTAATTTATTATATAGAAGAAATTTGGAGGAAAAACAAATGTTATTAATTGAAGCAAAAGATTACAATGATATGAGCAGAAAAGCAGCAAACATCATCTCCGCGCAGGTGATCATGAAACCGCACGCAGTGCTCGGCCTTGCAACCGGATCTACCCCGGTCGGCGCTTACAAACAGCTCGTTGAGTGGTACAACAAAGGCGACCTTGATTTCGCAAATGTCACCAGCGTAAACCTGGACGAGTACAAAGGACTCTCCCCGGAGAATGATCAGAGCTATCGTTACTTCATGAACACCAACCTGTTCAATCATGTCAACATCAACAAAGAGCGCACCTTCGTTCCGAACGGGCTGGAGCCGGACAGCGAAAAAGCATGCGCAGCTTACAACGAAATCATCCGCAGCGTCGGCGGCATTGACCTGCAGCTTCTTGGACTTGGAAACAACGGCCACATCGGATTCAACGAGCCGGGCGCAGCATTCGAGAAAGAGACACACTGCGTTGACCTGACCGAGAGCACCATTCAGGCAAATAAACGTTTCTTTGAAAAAGTAGAGGATGTTCCGACCCAGGCATACACCATGGGAATCAAGAACATCATGCAGGCAAGAAAAGTTCTGCTGATCGTCAGCGGCGAAGGAAAAGCAGAGATCCTCGACAAAGTTCTGTACGGACCGGTTACTCCGCAGGTTCCGGCTTCCATCCTGCAGCTTCACAACGATCTGACAGTTGTAGCAGATGAAGCAGCAATGTCTGTGATCAAAGCAAACCACAGATAATTGTTACGATGAATGAAAAGTCCGCCGAATGGGGAGAATATGAAAAATCCCCGTACGGCGGGCTTTTTTGCGGTTTACAAATTGATGTAAATGTGTTAGCATAAAACCAGTGCATAAAAACAAAACACAGTGACGAAGAGAGTACATCTGCATGTGCGAATTTACAGAGAACACCCCCGAAAACCATTCCGGTTTTGCAGGCTGAGAGGGGAGGAGGAGCGGCAGATCGAACATGGCTTCCGAGAGGCGCACCGAACCGTGAAAACAACAATCTGAAACGGTAAGGCTGCGACAGGTTCCGCCTGTTACAGCGGAGAGGTATAGCACATGTACCTGCAGAGGTTTCTGCTGTGAGGCAGGGACGAAAAGAAGTGGTATCACGGGTAAACAAACCTGTCTTCTTCCGACTACAAGAGAGCGGAATAAGGCAGTTTTTTTATTTGAAAGGAGAAATGAAAGCAATGGAAAAAATCAGACCGAAATATTATATCACCACGGCGATTGCCTACACATCCGGCAAGCCGCACATCGGAAACACCTACGAGATCGTACTCGCGGACAGCATCGCCCGCTTCAAACGTCAGCAGGGCTACGATGTATTCTTCCAGACCGGAACCGATGAGCATGGCCAGAAGATCGAGCTGAAAGCAGAAGAGGCAGGTATCACGCCAAAAGAATTCGTAGACAACGTATCCACTGAGATCAAGAGAATCTGGGATCTGATGAATACGTCCTACGACAAATTCATCCGTACCACCGACGCCGATCACGAGGCACAGGTACAGAAAATCTTCAAAAAACTGTACGATCAGGGAGATATCTACAAAGGATATTATGAAGGCCTTTACTGTACACCGTGTGAATCCTTCTTCACCGAGTCCCAGCTTGTAGACGGAAAATGCCCGGACTGCGGACGCCCGGTTACCCCGGCAAAAGAAGAGGCATATTTCTTCAAAATGAGCAAATATGCACCGAGACTGATCGATTATATCAACACCCATCCGGAGTTCATCCAGCCGGTTTCCAGAAAGAACGAGATGATGAACAACTTCCTTCTTCCGGGACTGCAGGATCTCTGTGTATCCAGAACCTCCTTCACCTGGGGAATCCCGGTATCCTTCGATCCGAAGCACGTTACCTACGTATGGCTGGACGCACTGACCAACTACATCACCGGAATCGGTTATGACTGTGACGGAAACAGCTCCGAGCAGTTCAACAAGCTGTGGCCGGCAGACCTGCATCTGATCGGAAAAGACATCATCCGTTTCCATACCATTTACTGGCCGATCTTCCTGATGGCACTCGATCTGCCGCTTCCGAAACAGGTATTTGGTCATCCGTGGCTGCTGCAGGGCGACGGCAAGATGAGTAAATCCAAAGGAAACGTGATCTACGCAGACGATCTGGTAGACCTGTTCGGCGTAGACGCTGTCCGCTACTTCGTTCTGCACGAGATGCCGTTTGAGAACGACGGTGTCATTACCTGGGAGCTGCTGGTTGAGCGTATGAATTCCGACCTTGCCAATACTCTTGGAAACCTGGTAAACCGTACCATCTCCATGAGCAACAAATACTTCGGCGGCGTTGTGACAAAGACCGGCGCAGCAGAAGAGGTGGATGATGATCTGAAAGCAGTCGTTACCGCAACAAAAGCAAAAGTTGCTGCAAAGATGGAAGAGCTGCGTGTGGCAGATGCGATGACCGAAATCTTTGGTCTGTTCAAACGCTGCAACAAATACATTGACGAGACGATGCCGTGGGCACTGGCAAAAGACGAGGCAAAGAAAGATCGTCTGGAAGAGGTTCTGTACAACCTGGTAGAGAGCATCACCATCGGCGCATGCCTTCTGGAGTCCTTCATGCCGGAGACTACCGAGAAGATCCTGGCTCAGTTGAATGCAGAGAAACGCAGCTACGAAGAGCTGGATCAGTTCGGACTGTATACATCGGGCAATCAGGTAACCGATCAGCCGCAGATCCTGTTCCAGAGACTCGACGTCAAAGAGGTTATGGAAAAAGTAGAAGTGATCCAGGCAAAACAGAAAGCTGCTATGGCTGCTGCATCCCAGGAAGAGGAAAAAGAAGAGGAAGCAGTGATTGACCTTGAGCCGAAGGAAGAAATTACTTTCGAAGACTTCGGAAAAATGCAGTTCCAGGTAGGTGAAATCATCTCCTGCGAGCCAGTGAAGAAATCGAAAAAACTCCTCTGCTTCCAGGTCAAAGTCGGAAGCCAGACAAGACAGATCGTCTCCGGAATCAAAGCATATTACAAACCGGAAGACACCATCGGAATGAAGGTTATGGTCCTGACCAACCTGAAACCGGCCAAACTGGCAGGAATGATGTCCGAAGGAATGCTGCTCTGCGCCGAGGACGCCGAAGGCAACGTATGCCTCATGACCCCGGAAAAAGCAATGCCGGCGGGTGCAGAGATCTGCTAGAGCGGAAAATAGAATAGAATGAAAGTTGAAATCCCTTTCCATGCGTGATGTGTGGGGAGGGATTTTTTGTGTTTAAAAAAGTTAAGGAAAACGTCATGCAAAGATTCTGACTTTTGCCATATAATGAAGAAAAGTTGCAATGAATTTAAATTAGAAATTGAAATATCTGCCGATTTGCAAAAAGGAGGATGCTTATCCAATGCGTCTTATATCCCCATAGCTAAAGCAAGGGGTTTTACGACGCATTGGATAAAATTTTTCTATTTATTGTTTTTGTACGCCTTTAGAAGTATAATTTGAAGCAGAGGTGGTAAAATGAAAAAAACAGTTTATCATGGTTCGGATCATATTATTGAACGGCCGAAATATGGTTATGGAAAAATTTATAATGATTATGGTGTTGGATTTTACTGTACAGAAAACCAAAATATGGCCAAAGAATGGGGTGTCAGTACGGATAAAAATGGTTACGCAAATAGATATGAGATTGAATGTGATGGATTGAAAGTTCTCAATTTGAATATGCGCGACTATACAATGCTCCATTGGCTTACGATTTTGTTGGAAAATCGAGAATTTGATGCATCCACACCGTTGGCGGCAGAAGCAAAAGAATATTTGCTACAAAATTTTCATCTTGATTATGAAAAGGCAGATATTATCATTGGATATCGTGCTGACGACAGCTATTTTTCTTTTGCAGCGGATTTTATTAATGGTGCAATTTCTTACCGTCAGTTGAGTAATGCAATGCGTCTGGGAAAACTGGGCCAGCAGTTTGTTTTAAAAAGCAGAAGAGCATTTGAACGTTTGGAATTTACAGGGTATGAGATTGCAAGTGTGCAGGAATGGTATAAGAGGAAAGCATCCCGTGATCATATGGCGCGTCGGCAATATTTTGATCTGGAACGAAACCGCCGTCAGCGGGGTGATTTATATATCACCACAATTTTAGATGAGGAGATGAAACCAGATGATCCACGCTTACGATAAATTATATCTTTCTGTTGCACAAAAAAATCTTGCCTGCATGCTGGATTATATGGTCAATGATTTAAAACGGCCGTTGGAAACTGTATGGCAGTGGTTTTGTATGAGTAATACAGCGTCACGGTTTGAACGAGGTGACTGTTCTGTGGTAGCGGGAATGTCGGGAGTTGAAATTGCATATGAAGTATTACAGGAAGCAGGGGAACCAAAGCCGGAACAAGCCCCCTCTTATTCTTACGATCGCAGCCCTGAATATTGGACAGGCTGGGCGTTGGCCTATTATCAGTGGAGTACCAGTTTGTCTTTTGCGGAAATAAACCAGGCTATTCCTGTAACTGAAGTGCGAATGCTCTACACGCCATATCATGAAATGGATGTTCGTCAGTTTGTAGATAAAATGAATGAATTATATCGTGAAGCAAAACCGGAGACAAACTTGAAAGAATTGCGTACTTTTGCAAATCTAAGTCAGAGTGAACTGGCACAGCAGGCAGGTGTTTCGGTTCGGACCATTCAGCAGTATGAACAGCGAAGAAAGGATATTAACAAGGCGCAGACAGAGACCTTGTTGAAGATTGCGCGGGCATTAGTATGTACGGTAGAAGATCTGGTGGAGAAAGTTCCAACTTGATAAAATGAATAAAAAGTTTTTTGTTCAAAGTTTCAGAAAACGTCATAAACTATTTCAGGCGTTTACGCTATCATGAAAATATAAAAATGGTATCATGGAACATTCATACGAGACGGGGGTGAACAAAAAAATGGTCTTTTTTCGAATGCTGCATTCCGATTTCAGCAGAATGATAAAATCGTGGAAATTTTATCTCGCAATTGCCTTTATTGCCGTACTTACCTTCCTGAGCATTTACCCTGAAGCAGCAGGATCAGGAGGAAACTGCTCGGTTTATTATCTGGTGAATGCGCGCGGCGGTGTAAGTGCATTTCTGGTGACGAATACAATTCTTGTCGTATTGCCGTTCGCGCTCAGTTACTGGGAGGATGTGCAGAAAAATTATATCAACTGTATTTTACCGCGGGTACATAGCAGCGTTTATAGTTTTTCCCATGTGTTAATGACGGCTTTCGGCGGCTTTCTGGCTGTGTTTTTGGGATATTCGCTCTGCTTTGGGCTGATGGCGCTGCGGCTTCCGCTCATAACATCCGATGAGGTCAAAGCATCGACAGAAACGATGCCGTTGATGGGATATGACAGCCTGCTGCTGCATGCACCGATGCTTTACTTTGCTATGGGTAAAGAATGGGAGGGTTCCATACTAAAGATAAATTATAATGCATGGAATTGCCTTGATTTAGGGCAATTCCATATTTTAGTTTGCGCGCCATGGGCGCGCTCTAACGGGTGAAAGTCCCGAACACGCCTAGGCGACAAGGAAGTGTATAGCTGAACAGCAAGGGTGTCTATCGTAAGGTAGAATCTGAAGGAAGCTGTAAGCAAACTCTTGGTCCGACGGACAGAAATCACATATGAGGCTAGGTTCCGCTTGGTAAGTCTGCTAAATAAGACAAAGCCGTAAAGTTGCCGTTTGTAGGAACCGAGTAAATGTGGCGGATATATGAGAGGAAAGAGCGTGCACCTTAAGCGTGGAGGTCTCACAGAGGTTTCATTAGCCTAGTAACAACGAACTGTGAGAAGTCAGCCGAGCCCATAGTAGCGAAGAAGTCTCTGTAATGGAGATGGAGCGAAGGGGCGAACAATCAATAAGTTTGAGTATGTCTCGTATTGCAGAAATGACAACATCTGCCGTAACCAATCGGGAAAAGGGTGGTCAAATCAAGCGAGACGGAAAGGAAAGAACGCATGGACACAAGTAGTCTAATGAAGCAGATACTATCCAGCGATAATCTCAACAGAGCATATCTGCAAGTCGTACGAAATAAAGGTGCCGAGGGAGTGGACGGAATGAAGTACACAGAACTTAAAGAACATCTTGTAAAGGACGGCGAAATTATCAAGGAACAGTTGAGGACAAGAAAATATAAACCTCAACCAGTACGAAGAGTGGAGATACCAAAGCCAGACGGTGGTGTCAGAAACCTGGGAGTACCAACAGTAACAGACAGATTCATACAGCAAGCCATTGCACAGGTCTTAACACCAATCTATGAGGAACAGTTCCATGACCATAGCTACGGATTCAGACCGAATAGATGTGCACAGCAAGCAATCCTAACAGCACTCGAAATGATGAATGATGGTAATGACTGGATTGTAGACATTGACTTGGAAAAGTTCTTTGACACAGTAAATCATGATAAGTTGATGACTATTATTGGTAGAACGATTAAAGATGGAGATGTCATCTCTATTGTTAGGAAATACCTAGTCAGCGGAATTATGATAGATGATGAGTATGAGGACTCTATTGTGGGAACACCGCAAGGAGGAAACCTTTCGCCGCTACTGGCAAACATCATGTTGAACGAACTGGATAAGGAAATGGAAAAGAGAGGGCTTAATTTTGTACGATATGCGGATGACTGTATTATCATGGTTGGAAGTGAAATGTCTGCAAACAGAGTTATGAGAAATATCTCACGATTCATCGAAGAGAAACTAGGGCTCAAAGTCAACATGACTAAGAGCAAAGTAGATAGACCAAGTGGACTTAAATACCTTGGGTATGGATTCTACTTTGATTCAAGAGCACATCAGTTTAAGGCAAAACCGCATGCAAAATCAGTAGCGAAGTTTAAGAAAAGAATGAAAGGACTCACCTGTCGTAGTTGGGGCGTCAGCAACAGCTATAAGGTAGAGAAGCTCAATCAGCTTATCCGAGGTTGGATAAACTACTTCAAGATAGGTAGTATGAAAATCTTATGTGCGAAATTAGATGCAAATATTCGGTATAGACTTCGTATGTGCATATGGAAACACTGGAAAACTCCGCAGAATCGTGCAAAGAATTTGATGAAGCTTGGAATTGACAGGATTACAGCATACAAAGTTGGTTATTGTTCAAGAGCCTATGCTCATGTATGTAGCTGTGGTGCTGTAAATATAGCAATAACAAACAAGAGATTAGCCTCATTTGGACTAATCTCAATGTTAGATTATTACACCGAAAGGTGTGTTACATGTTAAGTTGATTGAACCGCCGTGTACCGAACGGTACGCACGGTGGTGTGAGAGGTCGAAAATTCCTCATCAAGAGGAATTTTCTCCTACTCGATTTTTAAAAGAAAAATATGAAAATAAATTCAAAGCATATTATACGTATGAAAAAGGGAAAAATTACACTTTTTTACTTATAAAAATAGAAAACGTGGATTTGTATAAAAATCAAATTAAAATATAGTGATAATTTCTCTTGCTGTAAATACAATTTTAAAATCATAATAAAAGTCACAAAAAATAACATAGAAAAAGGAATCAGTAAAGGGAAACAGATGCAAGGAATTGGTCAATTACTATGGAAATTACGAGAGAAAGAAGGAATACGACAAAAACAATTATGCCTGGGTATTTCTTCTGTGTCAAAATATGCAAGAATTGAAGCAGATCAGCAGGAAATTGATTTTTTTCTGATTGATCGAATTATGGGACGGTTGGGAAAATCGGTGGAGAGGCTCACTTATATATTGCCAAGGGACATTTACAATATCTATGAATTGCGTCAGGAGATACAACAGAAAATTTGTCAAAAAAAATGGGAAGAAGCAAAACAATGTCTGCTTGAATATGAGAAGAATAAAAGAGCAAAGGAGCCGCTGCATCAGCAGTTCATTGAGCAGGAATATGCGCAGATTGCATGGCTTCGTGGTAAATCAGTAGAGACAGTATGCGAACATTTGGAAAAGGCAATTGTACAGACAATGCCAGAAGCGGAAATACAGAGAAAGACAGGGATTTTAAGTGCAGAGGAATACAAACTTCTGCTATTTCGATGGGAAGTCTGTTTTGGTACAGATCGTGAACGAGGAGAGAAAGAACTTCAGGAGTTAGTAGAGGAGATCTTTCAGAAAAACTTTGAGAGGACAGAACGAGTAAAAGTAATTCCATATGCTGCATTGTTAATAGAAAAAACAGCCCGAGATGGAAAAGCGGATACTTATTTAAAATTGATAACAGAAACGGCGTTAGAAAACTTGAGAGAAGAAGGGAAACTGCTTTATATGCCGGAAATTCTGGAGCAGTATGCGCAGATTCTGGAAAAAGAAAATAGTAACGCAGAATTTATTGGGTTGCTGCGACAGGAACGTGCAAGCCTTCTGGAATTGGAAAGTGATTATAAAGTTTCTTTTAAAAATTACCGTCTGTTTGACCATGTGGTTCGGAATTTCGAGATTGATGCAGAATTGATACGTCGAACAAGAAATGCGGCAAAACTTACACAGGAAGGACTGAGTGAAGACATTTGTGCGCAGGAAACATTGGCAAGAATCGAAAACGGAAATCAGAAACCACGAAGCGGAAATCTACGTCAGATGATGGAGAAGATGGGAAGGAGTGGGGATAGAATTGAGACGGGGATTCAAGTGGAAGAGTATGAGACGCTGGAGTTGAAGATTGAATTTTCGAAGTTTATTCATCGAAAAGAGTATGGAAATGCAGAAAAGGTACTTTCAAAAATTGAAGAAAAATTAGACTGTAATTTGAAGAAAAATTACCAATATATTGAAACAGAAAGGGTAAAAGTAAAATATAAGGAAAATGCAGAATATACGGAACAATTTATAAAACAATTAAAAGAATTACTTGCTATGTCACTTAAAGTTGAAGAAGGACAAAAAATGGAATATGTTTTAAATACAGAGGAAGTTAGTATTTTGACAGAAATGGCATTGATTTATTGGGGTGAACAGAATTATAAAGTAGCATTGGAAATATATCAATTTTTAGTGGGACAATATGAAAAAAGTTTTATTAAACCTGTATTTCACATCTTAGATTGGGGTATGAGTATGGGAAATTATGGGATGGCGTTGGAAGAATTGGGATATTTTGAAAAAGCAATAGGTGTCTGTCGAAAAAGAATTCGACAGACATTATTTGCCGGAAAAGGAGGATCATTGCACACTTCATTAATGGTTGAGGCTTGTATTTTAGAAGCACAAAAAGATGTAAAGTGCAAGAAATATTTTAAACAGGATTTAGATCTTTTAAGATTATATAAGATGCAAACAAATTATAAATTAATGGAAAGTTATGTCAAGACAAATAAAATATTTGATTAACTTTGACCACCATCAGGATTTGTAGGAAGAGATGTTGTTGTAAATGGTGGGGTAGGTGAAGAAGGATTTGGAAGCGAAATTGTAATCCAAAGTAAAAGCAGAAACAAATGCAGAATTAAAAAACAGAGTGTATGAAGAGGTTTTAAACAATCACATCACGAATGAAAGTGACGTAATTAAGGTTGCAATTGAACAATATCAGGAAAAACAGATGAAGACCCGCGCCATTGATGCAAAGCCGGATGATTATTTGTCAATCACACAGGTAGTGGATGAAAATGGCAGCGAGCAGGATATTATTTCAACGGGTTTGTTGATTGTAGACGAGCATCAGCAAAGAGTAGCAATCACTGATATTGTAAGCAATACGGGGCAGCTTAGCCAGTACAGCATTTATGCAACCATGAAAGTATCCGTGACAAATGACCGTCAGGCATTAAAGGTACGAATTAATTGGTTTGAAACAACACTGAACTACGGAACCTCTATGAAAGCAAGTAGTTTAATGCAGACATCCAAATATTCACCAGAGGTGGGATTCCAGTATGATGATATTACAAAAACAATTTCAAATCCTGCTGGAGGAACCCCATATCACTATACTCCAAATAATACGCAGATGATTACATATTCGACTTTAGAGTGTGGACGGTCCTGTCGTTCGTATATTAAAGCTGGAACCTCAAGTTTGAATATTGCTTATTGTGTTATATCTTCAGCCCCGGGAGGCCGCTGGGAGAGAGCTTAAGCAAAACTCGATTATCAGAACAAGCGAACTAATTGAAAATAGACGCTCCCCTTGCGTTATAGATACTAGGGGAGCGTTTTTGAAAACTGCGCGTCGCATTCTCGTTACTTCAGCCTGCAAATAAAAAGTCAATACTAAAATTGAAGAAAGTTAAAAAA
>NZ_QTWD01000019.1:0-412 GCF_003460955.1 Blautia sp. AF26-2
AGAAGTTACGAGTTCCGGAAGGGAAGTTCCGATGGAAACAATGGTCAATCCGATCAAAGTCTGGCTCATTCCGAGATCGCCTGCGATTCTCGCTGCGGCATCTACGGTCACATCTCCGCCGACTGCAATGGCGACTGCTCCGCCGACGATGAACACGATACTCTTCGGAACGGAAAGCAGCTTGATATCCTCGTCGGAACCGCCTTCAATTTCGACTTTTTTTCCTTCGCGGTTTGCCTTTAAGGCAATCTGAACCATGTAGACAATGTAACCTGCAAAGAATCCAATTAAGATCACACCGTCCAGGTGACCGAGCATCATACCGGATTTATCGCCGAGTCCGCTGATTCCTAAAACCATTAAAAGTCCGGCGCAAATCAGGGACAGCGGGATGTCTCTTTTGATGGTTTCC
>NZ_QTWD01000019.1:422-34983 GCF_003460955.1 Blautia sp. AF26-2
TCCGCCGACGATGAACACGATACTCTTCGGAACGGAAAGCAGCTTGATATCCTCGTCGGAACCGCCTTCAATTTCGACTTTTTTTCCTTCGCGGTTTGCCTTTAAGGCAATCTGAACCATGTAGACAATGTAACCTGCAAAGAATCCAATTAAGATCACACCGTCCAGGTGACCGAGCATCATACCGGATTTATCGCCGAGTCCGCTGATTCCTAAAACCATTAAAAGTCCGGCGCAAATCAGGGACAGCGGGATGTCTCTTTTGATGGTTTCCTTTGCGACTTCTACGGTAGTCAGTACGGCACAGACACCGATGACAACCATCAGGTTAAAGATATTGGAACCGATGACATTACTGACGGCAAGCTCGTTGTTACCGGTAAGTGAAGCTGATACACTGACCGCGGTCTCCGGAAGTGATGTTCCCATGGCAACAATGGTCAGTCCGATGATGATCGACGGAACATGCAGTCTCTTTGCCGCGCTTGAGCTTCCTTCTACGAAAAAGTCCGCACCTTTGATCAGCAGGACAAAACCGATGACGAGACAGACAAGCACAAGAGCAAACGGGGCGTTGTTGATGAAATTTTCCATGTTTTCCTCCTTTGTTTTCCACAATAGTATCGTTAGCAGAAGCGGATTTTACTCGTTACCCGCGAAAAAAAAGACTCATGTATATCAATAAACAGCCAGCCTTTTTTCATGCTGTTCACTGATATACATGAGTCTCATTATTTAAGATTTGCCAGATTATACTCTTTTTTTATAATCAGAATGTTGACAAATCACACATTCGTGCTAACTACTCCCTCATGGAATATTACATTACTTGATAAATACTATCAAATGTCTTCAGGGTTGTCAATAAAATTTGACTTTTTTATCCGAAAGATTTCAGCCCCGCTTACGAATGCATACCAGTCATGGGTGCAGAATACTTTACAAAATATAACAAACCGAATATCCTAAAACGAGAAAAACTTCATTTTCATGATAGTCCATTTTTAGACTGATCTATCTTTTCTATGGTACTCACCTCTCTATTCGTCCTGTGTTTCCATCTCTTCGAGTTCCAGTTCCGTTTCCATCATGCGCTCCAACAGGGATTCCTGTGCCTGATTTTCTTCGTCTATTTTCGTCTGAAGCTCCATCAGCTGTTCGTAATTTGCGGAAAGTTCCGGGTCCATCATTTCCAGTTGAAGTTCTGACATTCTGCTCTCACTCTCCGCAAGCTGCTCCTCGTATTTTTCGAGCTGCCGTTTTAAGCGGGACAGAATTTTTCCCGGGTTATAATATTTCTTTTTGTCAAACACATCATCCAGTGTCGGAACGTCGGCTGATTTCCGTACAGTTCCTCCCGCATTTCCCGTTTCTCTGCCCGGCGTCTGCCGTTTGATTTCTTCGAGATACTGTGCATAATTCATTCCGTAAAATTGTACGTCGCTCTCGCCGAACTCCAGAATACCGGTTGCCACCTGGTTGATGAAATAACGGTCGTGCGATACGAACAGAACGGTTCCCTCGTAGCTGGTCAGCATTTTTTCCAGCGCTTCTTTTCCCGCCAGATCCATGTGATTGGTCGGCTCGTCCAGAATCAGGAAATTCGGTTTTGTATAGAAAATCCGGCAGAGCTCCAGCCTCACTTTTTCACCGCCGGAGAGCTGCCCCATTTTCTTTTCGACATCCTCACCGGAAAACAGAAAGGCTCCCAGTGCACTTCGGACATCGTTGCGGAGCAGGTTCGGATAAAGACTCCAGAAATAGTCGAGCACCGTCTGCTCCGGGTCGAATTTCTGGTTGACGGCTTTGTGCTGGTCAAAGTATGCAAAGTCCACGCGGTTTCCAAACTGATAGCTTCCGCCTAATGCCTTGATTTCGCCCACAACGGTTTTCAGAAGCGTCGACTTTCCTTTTCCATTTTCTCCGATGATTGCAATTCGTTCTGCTTTTTTGATGACTGCGGAAATTTCACTCAGAACGGTGTCGTATCCGATTTTCAGTTTTTTCATCGTGAGCACATCCGTATAGCTCTCCCGCGCCGGGCAGAACAAGGCATGGAAGGTTTTCGTATCAAACCGCCGCGGTTTTTCGATTTTCACCATATGCTCGATCGCCATTCGCTTGGAACGGGTCGCCGCAACTTTCGTCGGAGTGTTTTTCCATTTTTCGATCCATGCCGTCAGACGCTCAATTTCTTTCTGCTGCGCTTCATAGTCTTTTTCCTGTTTGATCTGCGCTTCTTCTTTTAACTTCACAAACGCCGAATAATTTCCCGGATACCGTTTGATGTCGCCGTATTCGATTTCATACGTCACATCAATCACGCGGTCCAGAAACATGCGGTCATGTGATACAATGACAACGGCATTTTCGTAGCTTTTCAGATAATTTTCCAGCCACTCCACTGCAGCGATGTCGAGGTGGTTGGTCGGCTCGTCCAGAAGCAGGATGTCCGGACGCTGTAAAAGAAGCTGAATCAGCGCAATTTTTGTCTGCTGTCCGCCCGAAAATTCACCGATCGGTTTTTCCAGATCTTCGAGCGCAAAACCAAATTTCTGGAACATCGTTTCCATATCTTTTTTCCAGCTGTACCCGTGCAGGCTCTCGATTCTCCGCTCCAGGTAATCATACTCCGCCAGCAGCTTTTTGTGATCTTCCGTCTCGGCGAGCAGCTTTTCGATTTCCTTTTTTCGTGCCTCGCACGCAAAGACTTCTGAGAAAGCCTTCTCCAGCTCCTCTTTTACCGGCACATCTCCATCGGTAAAATTAATCTGGCGCAGAAAACCGATGTTCTGTTTTCCGCTCATTGTAATCCCGCAGGTCTCGTCGCTGTCCAGATTACTCATCTCAATATCCCCGGCAATCAGCCGCAGCAGCGTCGTTTTTCCACAGCCGTTTCTACCGACAATTGCAATTTTTTCTGTATCGTGAATTTCGAAATTCACACTGTTTAAAATCGTATCCGCGCCAAACTGTACTTTTGCATTTCTGATCTGATATCTCATGTTTTATACCTTTTCTGTTGTGTGAACCTCACAGTCGGTATTTTCACGGAGTCTGACATGTCGAAAATAGTTCGACTGTGACTTACCTCATGTCAGTGGAGGATACCGATTTCTCTCCGCCCGCCACTGCTGTTATGTTTCTTTTAACAATTCATCCCACCGCTTTAGAAGCGGGGGACTTCTTGTCTACTGATGTTAAAATTCTGCTTCCATTATACCGTCTCCGCCCTTCGTTCTCAATGCCAAAAATTTTTCGAATCAAATTTGGTACGCCTGCGGCATAAAAATATCTCTGTTTTACTGATTTGCTCCAGTAAAACAGAGATATTTAACTTCCTATATATTCCGAAAGTCCCTTACGCAAAAATACTACTCATGAGTAGTATATAATATTCTTCTCTTTTTTTCAATGCTGTCTCTTAACAGATTTTCCCAACCAGCACTACAATCCCAGCTGTCACAAGTGCAATGATCAGATACAGAATCGTCGCCAGGCCTCGTTTTGTCAGCACGGTTTTCCATGGTTTTATGTACGGAATCCCTTCCATTCCTTTGATCTCCCATATTTTACTGTGTCCAACCCACACCCGGTCAAGCATAATTCCGTCGAACCAGTTCATCACCACAAGGAAGAGGTAGGATTGGAGATATGCCGTCTTGAAATCGGTGACTTTATTCCAGACAAAAATGATCGCGATCAGCACCACGAACAAAATGATGCAAAATGGAATCATAACCTGCTTTCCTTTTTTCATGACCGCATCTTTGTCGATCAGTCCACGTTTATCGGCTTCTTCTATATATTCCTTTGGGTAAAAATAAACACAGTTCATTCCATCATTTCTTACCAGACACTTTACCATCAGAATAAACAGAAGACAGTATAATATGTTTTGCAACAACAGCATCTCACATTCCTCCTCAGACTACCGTTTATGTTTCTTATAGCTTCATGTTAGTTCAGGCTAATCACATTGTCAAGAGGACTTGCTGTTTTTACATTAACACTGCCGCAATGGATAAATTATAATCGTTTATAAAGCAAAAAAAGAAACGAGCAAGTCCTGTCAGGCATAAACCTTACCCAGTGAAAACCCATTTCTTTTTTAGACAATGTCAAAGATACCATACTTCTTTCTCCCATCGAACTTTCTTTACACTCGTCCCTCATTTATTTTACAATTTCTATTTCAGATTGCAAAACTCATCCGCCGTCAGCTCATAGTCGACAGAAGATTCCATTTCCCCCAGCTGATTTTTCCAGGAATTGTAATGGACTGCGGTTTTGCGGAAGCCGAGTTTTTCGTAGACATGCTGTGCTCTTGTGTTTTTGAGGTTGGTATCAAGAAAAATAACGTTGGCTCCCATGCGGAACAATTCTTCTATGAGCATGCTCAGTACAACTCTTCCAATGCCTTTTTCCTGGTAATCGGATTCGCAGATTTTGATTCCGATTTCATATCGATGATTTTCGAATACATAGAAACTCATTTCGCCGATTCGCACATCGTTGTATTCTATGATGAGTCTTCGTCTTGTTTCATCGCTGTCGTCGGCAATCTGTTTTTCAATTTCCGCTGCGCTTGTCCCAAGCCCGTTTGGAAATCCGGCGTGGGCCATGACGGTTCCATCGTTCCACCAGACGGCTAATTGTTCACAATCTTTCTTTTCGGCATTTCTAATGCACAGCTGATTGTATTTTATGTTCATTTCTTCTCTCTTTCTCTGCAATCACTTACAGCTTAGACTCATACCATTCCTCCGCCGTTTTCTCAAATCCGACCGACTGGAACATGCGCTGGCTTTGTCCATTAAAAGAATAAATATTGGCTTTTACCCGCTCCATTCCCTTTTCTCTTGCAAGCTTCAGCATCTCCAGAACGCACCGTCTTCCAATATGCTGATTCTGGTATTCTTTACAGACAACGACAGCGATTTCACTATTCTCTCTCAGCGAAACATCTCCCACCAGCACGCCCTTATATTCTATATAATAGCAGTCACCGTGCGCGGTAAGATAATCATACATCCGATGCAACAGCTCCACATCATACGGCTTCTCCCGGTTGTCCACCTGCCTACACACGTCCAGATCCTGATACCACGGAAGAGAGGCCTCGTCATTCCTGTAATATGGGATCAGCCGGAGTTCATTGTCTATGATTCGTTCGGTCATTTTGGTTTGGCTCCTTGTTTTTTGATCTTAAAGTGCTGCAATTTCCTCTGTAATTTCACAGACACTCTTATTACTCGTATCAATTTTTACCGTATCAAGTACCTGATACATCTGAATTCGTGCAATGCTTTTGTCCATAATCTCTTCCGTACGAATCTTATTTGCGATGTCGGATAATAACCGCTTCCGCAAATTTGCTTCATCCACGATCAGCGAAATTTTAATCACTCTGCATTCTTCCGTGTCCAGATTACTGACGATTTCATCAACAATACTCTGCTCATGCATCACCCAGCAGAAAATAACGTTTTCATAAGCGCTGCAATGCAGAAAGTTATTCAGCAGATAACAGATGTTGTCCATCACCATCTCTTTCGTCTCATCCGTCACCTGAAACGGATCGGCGTCCCAGCACCAGTCGCCGTCAAGAAAAACGCTGTTCGCCAGATCTTTTTTCAGCTGCTGACTTACCGTCGTCTTGCCAACGCCCATCGTTCCGCCGATCAAATATAATGTTTTCATTTTTCTCTCCCCATAACACGAATATCCGAAAAAATATCGTTTTCAAAAAGGATTTCAAATCCATCTGCCGGCTGAAATCTGCCATTCAGGATTTCTTTTCCATGGAAGGATATTTTTCTTGCTTTGTTCGCCGCATCTTTCACCTCGATCTCACAATACGAAAGCAAATATGCGCAGATTGCCGTTGCATGAGAAACCACGAGTGCTGTTTCTCCTTCTTCCATCTGTCCGACGATAGAATCGATCGCGGTTTTCATCCGCACCTTCACTTGATTTAACGATTCCCCGCCCGGATTGCGAAAATCGTGATCTTCATACTGTTTCAGCCAGAAATCCTCCCTGGCATCCCCGATCGTTCTTTCATGCAGCTCCTTCACAATGACCGGGTGATCTGCGATGAATTCAGCCGTTTCCATTGCTCTCCGATAAGGTGAAGAAAAGCATCTGTCCACATTTGAAAATATATTTCTTTTTGATACAGCAAGCGCTTTTCCCTCTTCCGATAGAGGAATCTGCTCATTCGGCATATCCCCTTTTTCCGGGATGGAATGCCTCATTAAAAATATTTTTTTCATTTCACTCTCCCCTGCTGTTATTCCTAAAGTTTTTATATAAAAAACATCTCCATCGGCTTTTTTCCATATCCTTTTTCTGATGTTCCCCAGCGATAAAAAGCATGGTGCAAAACGGAGTAGTATCCCAGAAAAGATTATATTGCAGCAATCAAATGTTTCCAGCGGACCTGCTCTTGTGGATATTCTTGATAAACTGATACGAATGGATGTTGTTGCAAAAGAAGCTCCTATTAACGATGAAAATGATGTGTCGCACGGACGGAAGCTTCCCACAGTTCCACCAGCGTTTCCATCCGCGGCATTCTCTCCTGTACTTCATATATTGTTATCTTACTCATCTTCCTTCCACAGCTTTCCTTCTTTATAATGTTTCCTGCAAAGCGCCACATAACTCTCGTTCGATCCAAGGAAAATCTGCGCGCCTTCCCGAACGATTTTTCCGTCTGCGTATCTCGTATTGCACTGCGCCCGTCTTCCGCACCAGCAGACCGTTGGGACTTCCTCGATGATGTCAGCGATTTCCATCAATCTTCTCGAACCCGGAAACAGATGTGTCTGGAAGTCCGCACGCAGACCGTAGCAGAGAACCGGAATCCCATAAAAATCCACGATGTCCGAAAGCGTATCAACTTCCTCCGGAGAAAGAAACTGCGCCTCGTCGATAAGAACCGCATCCACTTTCTTTCCGTGATACCGGTATTCCCCGCTGTCTGTACTCCAGGTCTCTGAAATTTCTTTTAAAAATTCATCCACATATTCCGCCGGTGCCTCCAGCCCGATGCGGGACTTGATTTCATGTTCTCCGTCGCGGTTGTCCGTCCGCGGCTTCAGCAGGACAGCATACTGTCCACGCTCCTCATAATTATAGCGAACCATCAAAATATTAGCAGATTTCGAACTGCCCATCGCGCCGTAGCGGAAATATAATTTTGCCATTGTTTTTCGTCCTTTTGTCTTTTCTTATTCTTTCAGTTCTTTCCGTAAAAACGGCTCCTCATCAAGCTCTGCGTTTTCAAAGCTGTGATAAAATTTATCTGCATTTGGATTTGTCGCCCGAATCAGATAATATTGGTTAATCCCATGTTTCCTGCAGTCTTTTTCCATCTCCTGAAACAGCCCCTGCACAACGCCTTTATGTCTGGCTTCCGGCAGCACATAAACCCAGTCCACATATGCCATCCGGTAACCGTCCTGCATACATCCGTAAAAATGATACTCAATTCGCCCAAGAACCTGATCATTCTCCATAGCAAGAATGGATGTTGTATTCTGATAGAAGGGATCTTTTACTCTTCTTCGCAGCCCTTCCCGATCCACCGCTTCCACATGCATCATCTCCGGCTCTGCCCCCATTTCTTTTCTATAACAGAAAACTACCGACAAACCTGCTTTTATCGATAGTTTCTTCAATTTTTATTATAACCGATCCCGCTCTGTTTTCCAATTAAAAAGGCAGAAGAAATGAAACCTTTTATCCCGTTTCCATTTCCTCTGCCTTTCTTACATTTCTTTCCTCTTCTGATTCCTCTTCTTCCGCAGGTTCTCTTTCTTCTGCCGGATTTCCCCCGCCTCCTGTTCGCTGCTGATTCGGATGGTTTTCACGACGAAGAGTTTTCCTTCATCCGAATGTTTCATGCGGGCTTTGCCTTTCAAATATCCGTGCTCCGGGCACCAGGCTACGCAGTAGTAGTTTTTCCCGCCGGCCGAAAACCAGCGTAAGCGTTTTCTTGCCGTTTTCCCGCAGATGCAGCAGTGCGTGCTGCAGACCTCGCGGTCGTGCATGGCTTCTTCTTTTGTGTCGAATTCGCGGGAGATGAATTTCGTGTAGCCATTATAGACGGCGTGGATCTCCTCTTTTTTCGATTTCGGGTTCTGATATACGTCGATCGAGTCGTACGCCAGCACAACATCCATATCGATGCGCGCAAAAATGTCGGCCGTATATTTTGCATCCGAAAGCGCCTGATGAAAATGCTCGTCCTTCGGGAGATGGAGGAAGTCGGCGGCGTACTCGAGCGCCCGGCGGCTCTTCATCGTTTCGTACTGGATCGCGAACAGTTTCTGTACATCGTAAAAATGAATCGGCCCGCGGATCAGCGACAGGAGGTTATAAAATTTCATGTTCCGCTGGAGCTCCGTCAGGTCTCCCGGTCCCCAGGTGCCGAACATGCACGCACCGCCGGAGAATGCAAAAAATTCCTGCACGGCCTGCGCAAATGGGATTCCGTTCTGCAGATCCTCTTCTGTCAGTCCGACGACCTCGCGCGTCCGGTGATGGAGATGCTGGTAGACCACCGGTTTTACAATCCGGTGAAACGTTCCCAGCACATTCCGCTCACCATCCATCTTCACCGCGCCGATCTCAATAATCTCAAATGGCAGCTTCGGGTTCTCTTTTCCTTTTCCATAGGGACACTGGTTCCATTCCAGGTCAAAAATCACATAGTCCATTGTATTGTCAATCCTTCATTCTGTGTCGTCTGTCCCTATTATAAATGATTTTGATATAATGAGCAACTATCTGGCAATTCCATTCTCCGCCCATTCTGGCAATTTTCTTCTTATGCATTACATTTCCCATTCATTTCATCCCGTTCTCTTTCAAACTTAACGCTTCTTTTATTGAAATCCCAGGGTAAATCCGATATAATATTTTTAACTCCGGCCTTCGTTTTTACTCAAAAAAATCACCTGAAAAAGCCGGAAATATTACGAATTTAGATGAGCATCCGATATGAAAACAAAATTAACGCAAAAACAGATTCGATTTCAGGCGCTTCTGCTGTTTTTTATTACATTTTTTCTTGTCGAGCTCTGCGCCGTTTTTCTGTATCAGAATCAGTTAAAGGAAGCAAAGCTGAAAGCTGACTATACCGCACAGACGACCATCGGCCGCGTGAAATCGCAGTTAAACCATTATCTTGCCGAATCCAATCTGATGAAACACATGATTGAAGCCGGTTATACCGTCAATGACGAAGAGTTTTCCGTCCTCTCCTCGCTGATGCAGGACGACCAGAATGTCATCAAAGCACATGAGCTTGCAAAGGACGGCATTGTCACACTGATTTATCCGATGAGCGGAAACGAAGCCGCACTCGGACTTAACATGCTCGAGCATCCTGCCCGGAAACAGGAGGCACGCCTTGCCAAAGAGAGCGGCGAATACACGATTGCAGGACCGTTTGAGCTGCAGCAGGGCGACATCGGAGCACTGCTCTTTGACCCGATTTATACCACCGATGCCAACGGTGACCAGACCTTCTGGGGCTTTTCGATTCTCGTTCTCGACTGGGAATCGTTTCTGAACGAAATTGAACTGGATACACTGGAAGAAGCCGGCTACACCTACGAACTCTGGAAAATTTCTCCGGCCACCGGCGAACACGTTTCCATCGCACACTCCGGCAATTCCCGGCGTTCCGATGCCATCGAAGTTCTCTGCACCGTGCCGAACGACACCTGGCATTTTGAAATTGTACCGAAAAACGGCTGGCTCAGTCCGCTGCAGGTTTTTGTTTCCTTTGCACTCGGACTCATCCTTTCCCTGCTTGCCTCTATTGGTTTTCTGCAGTTCCAGATGCGCCGCTATAAAGACGAGATTCACGCAGCAGAACTGGAAAAAGCCGTACAGGAAGCGCAGTCTGCCAACGAAGCAAAAACACGTTTTCTGTTCAACATGAGCCACGACATCCGAACTCCGATGAATGCCATCATCGGTTTCTCGGATCTGCTGGAAAAGCACATCGACGAGAAGGACCGCGCGGTCGACTACATTGCAAAAATCAAGTCCTCCAGCAGTTTTCTGCTCTCCCTGATCAACTACGTGCTTGAGATGGCGCGCATTGAGAGCGGTAAGGCCTCGCTGAAAATCGAGCTCGGCAGCTACAGCGAGCTGATCAATTCCCTGAATGCAGTGTTTGAGCCTTCGTTAAAAAGCAAAAAGCTTTCCTATCTCTGTTACAACACGGTGGAACACGATGCCATCCTCTGCGACCGGACAAAAATACGGGAGATTCTGCTGAATATCATCAGCAACTCCATCAAGTATACGCCGGAGGGCGGAAAAATTTCCGTAAAAATCGAAGAGACACCGGCACCAAGGAAGGGCTTTGCCTCCTACCGCATCACCGTGAAGGACAACGGTATCGGCATGAGCAAAGAGTATCTGCCGCATATTTTTGAAGAATTTACAAGAGAACATTCCTCCACCGAAAGCCACATCACCGGAACCGGCCTCGGCCTTCCGATCGTAAAATCCCTCGTGAATCTGATGGGCGGAACGATCGATGTGGAAAGCGAACTCGGTGCCGGAACAATAACTACGATCTGCCTCACGTTTGAACTTCCGACCGAAGAACAGCTTGCGGCTCACCAGCATAAAGACGAGATTCTCGAGCAGTCCCTGCAGACGCTTTCCGAAAAACGCGTGCTGCTTGCCGAGGATAATGACCTGAATGCAGAAATTGTACTCACCGTTCTGGAAGAAAACGGCATTCACGCCGAGCACGTAAAAGACGGCGCCCTCTGCTTAAAAGCAGTCCAGAACGCACCAGAAGATTATTACAATGTTATTCTGATGGATATTCAGATGCCGAACATGAACGGCTATCAGGCCGCAGAAGCGATCCGTGCACTCCCGGGAAAACGCGGGGAAATCCCGATTGTCGCCATGACGGCAAACGCGTTTGAAGAGGACCGCCGAAAAGCACTGGAATCCGGCATGAACGCCCATATCGCGAAACCCGTTGACGTTTCGGTTCTTCTCGAAACACTTTCCAGGTTTTCATAACCTTTACAGATCTGGAGTGCATATGAATACAGATAAAATGATGAAAGTAGCGGAGCATTCTTCCGCAGAAAAAACAAACTTCTGGCGCAGGATCTCCCGGACTTGTTAAATTCTGATCGCGCGGTATACCAAAAACAAATAATATACATGAAAAAAGGAGCGTTCCCGTAAAGAGAACAGCTCCTTTTTTCATGCGCCGCAGCGGACGCTTTTATTTCTCGTTTTTCAGCAGCTCCAGGTTTTTGGAGATCAGCTCGCATCTCTGTTTTACGCAGTCCGGGGATCTGTGCGGATCCTGCGGTGTGTTGAACAGATAGTCCTCGAGTTTGTCGATTGTGGTGGTTGCTACATGCATTCTTGTATCGCAGGATGCATAGTAGATGTAAACCTCTCCGTTCTCACGCGCAATCGCGCCGTTTGTAAATACAACGTTGGAAACGTCTCCGACTCTCTCTTTTCCAAGCGGAACCAGGAATACACCGGACGGCTCTGCAATGACTTTGGACGGATCGTTCAGATCGGTACCGAAGACATACAGAACGTAGCGAAGGCCTGCTGCTGTATTTCTTACACCGTGTGCAATGTTGATCCAGCATTTCTTACCGCGGATCGGCACTGCTCCGGCACCGTTTTTGGACTCGGTCAGGGTATGATAAATACGTTTGCTGATGATCTTCTCCTCGTCGATGACAGCGTGTGTGATATCATCGCAGAGTCCGAAGCCGATTCCTCCGCCGCTTCCGGTCTCAATGAAACCATCCATCGGACGGGTGTAGAAGGCATATTTTCCGTCTACGAACTCCGGATGCAGAACAACGTTTCTCTGCTGCGGAGAACGTAAGGTTTTCAGGTTGTCCAGACGCTCCCAGGTCTTCAGGTCTTTCGTTCTTACGATACCAGCCTCAGCAACAGCCGCGGACAGATCCGGATCGTTTTTGTCCTTGCTCTCAGAGCAGAACACTCCGTAAATCCAGCCGTCCTCGTGCTGGGTCAGACGCATGTCATAAACGTTGGTTTCCTCTGCGCAGGTATCCGGCAGCACAACCGGGTAATCCCAGAAATGGAAGCCGTCGATACCAGTATCACTCTCTGCAACAGCAAAGAAAGATTTTCTGTCATTGCCCTCCACGCGGACAACGAGATAATACTTTCCATTCAAATAAATCGCGCCGGAGTTCATCACAGCGTTGATGCCGAGACGCTCCATAAAGTACGGATTCGTCTCCTCATCCAGATCATATCTCCAGTGAACCGGAGCGAACTCTCTTGTCAGCACCGGATACTCATAGCGGTCATAAATACCGTTGTAAAAATCTGCTTTTGTGTTCTTTCTTGCCACAAGGCGGTCTACCTTGGCTTTTTCCACATAATACTGTTTATTCAGCATCTTTTAACCTCCCAATTACTTCCATACACATCCGTCCATTGTGATACGGGCATTTCCACGGTTCTACAATCGGCTCATGGATCGGGCTTCCGTCTGCATTCACGCACCAGAACCACTCAGACCCCTCTCGTTTATCGATCACATATTCCTTGATGTAGCCCCAGATGTCTTTTGCCGCATCGAGATACTTTGTTTCCTCCGGTTTTTTCTGCCATGCATTTAAAAATCCAACGACAGCTTCTGCCTGTACCCACCAGACTCTTGTGGTATCATCCACACCGCGCTCGCACTCATTCATCAGCGAATGATTTTTGTATGCCGTATTGTAGATATTTTCCGCAATCTCTCCGGTGATCGGCAGCAGTTTTTCCCGGTAAGCCGGATCGCCGAGCACTTCTGTACCCCGGTCGATCAGCCAGGAAGTCTCGATATCATGGCCATAAGAATACAGATCAATCAGCGTATTCCATGTCCGGTCGAAAAATACTTCCTGACGGCCTTTTTCCTTGTTGTATACTTTATCCGCGAAGAGATCCATCATAAAGCGGAGACGGTCACCGGTAAACGGATCCTTTGTCACGCGGTACAGCTCGGTATATGCTTCGAAAACATGCAGCAGCGTATTCATGGTCTTCTCTGCCATGACGCCGTTCTCCGAGAGCTTTTCATTGCTCTCCGGCTTGAAATCGCGGGTAAATGCCTCGAGATAACCGTACTCGTCGGTGCAGTGTGTCTCGATGATCTGCTGCAGCGATTTTGCCAGCTCCAGCGCCTCGGTGTCGCCCGTCGCATCAAAATACGTAGACAGCGCATAAATTGCAAATGCCTGATTGTACGTATGCTTTGTCGTATCGAGCGGCTTTCCGTCGTAGGTGACAGACCAGAACACGCCACCGTACTCGCGGTCCACACACGCCTGTTTCATAAAGCGGTACGCATGCTCCGCATCGGCGCGCAGCTTCTCGTCCTTTAAGGTCAGGTACGCATTCGAGAAAAACCAGAGAATTCTGCTGTTTAAGATGCAGCCCTTCTCATACGTTTTCTGCACGTTCAGATCAAAGTCCTGATAGCCGTAAAATCCGCCGTATTCCTCATCTCTTAAGCCCTCCCAGAACGGAACGATCCGTCCAGTAAGCTCCTGCTTTACTTCCTTTGCCAAAGACTGCATCTTTTCTTTCCTTCTTTCTTATCTTCTTCCGATTTCGGTGTCAGACTCGCGTACGACACTGTTTTTCTTGATATAATCTACAATCAGATCTACGGTTGTGAATGCCAGTCCTACATACGTATCGGCTGCGCCGTAGTAGATCGCGATCTTTCCGGTCTCTGCATCGTGAATGGTTGCGCACGGGAAGGTTACGTTCGGAACGAAGCCTCTCTCCTCATACCACTCTTCCGGTGTCAGAAGGAAGTTCTGGCAGCGGTATTTTACGATGGACGGATTCTCTTTGTCGAGGATTGCGCCGCCGATGCTGTATACATAGCCATTGCAGGTGCCGCTTACGCCGTGGTAGAACAGCAGCCATCCTTCGTTGGTCTCAATCGGAGCTGCGCCGCCGCCGATCTTTAAGGACTCCCACCACTCCGGGCTCTTGCTCATGACGTGGCGGTGTTTGCCCCAGTACAGCATATCCGGGCTCTCGGACAGGAAGATGTCACCGAACGGTGTGTGGCCGCTGTCGCTTGGACGGGACAGCATCACGAAGTTGCCGTTGATTTTTCTCGGGAAGAGAACGGCATTTCTGTTGAATGGAAGGAATGGATTCTCCACACGTACGAAGGTTTCAAAATCTTTTGTTTTTGCCATTCCGATGGCTGCACCGTAGAAGTCCTGGCACCAGATGATGTAGTAGGTATCTTCTACTTTTACAAGACGCGGGTCATATGCGTAAACCGGCATGAACGGTTTGCCTTCTTCGTCAACGAACTGGATTTTGTTCTCATCGAAATTCCAGTGGATCGCATCTTTGCTTCTTCCAAGGTAGATGTACGGGATTCCGTTTGTCTGCTCACCACGGAATACTCCGATGAACTCGTCGCCGTACGGCATAACGGCGCTGTTGAAGATTCTTGCTACTTCCTTCACCGGATTTCTTCCGATGATCGGATTCTCGCCGTATCTCCATACCGGTGCACCGGAAAATTCAGCCGGGCCTTCCTGCCATGGCATATTTTTGACAGCATCTCCAATCATTTTAACTTCGCTCATTTTTTGAAACCTCCATGAAAAATATTGTTTATGAGTTGTACTTTGTTTTTTTAAGTTTCTGTTAGTGGACAGAATCTTGTTTTTTAATTCTTTTTTCTCCGAACCGCCGTGTTTTATCACCCTCACGCCCAGTCCTTTAGCTTAATTTTAACATAGATGATTAATTTTTCAACTGGAAATTACTTAAAAAATAAGTTCCGTTAGATACTGTCAATTTTTAAGTGACTTTGTTGTGTAATATGTACAAAAACGGGGCATTTCAAAATGCCCCGTTTCTTAATTTATAATTCAGTTATAAAAATCAAAGCTTTACGCTCTCTTTCGGCACCAGCTGTCCAGAGACAATTTCCATATTTTTGCCGGATGCCGCGCCGCGGATCTGCTTCAGCGCTTTTTCGAGCGCTACTTTTACCATCGCCTTCGTATTGATCTCATACGAAGTGATCTTGAGATCCGGGAAACCCGGATACAGGTAATTGTCGAAGCCGACAACGGAAACGTCCTCCGGCACGGAGATGCCGCGTTTTTCCAGCTCGAGCATCAGAAGGCCGGCGGTCAGGTCGCAGTTGCAGACGAACGCTTCCGGCATCTGTTCCGGGAGATGAATTTCGATCTGGCCCCGCTCATCACGGTCCTCCAGAATCCATTCCGCCGGTGTCACATCGCGGTGTTCCAGAACAGCCTTGGAAAAACCGCAGTACCGATCCATGATACTGCTGGAAAAATGAATCGAACCGACAAAAGCCAGCTTTGTAAGGCCATGCTCATACAGGTATTCCGTCATCAGATACATTCCGTGAAAGTTATCTGCGATCACGGCATCTTTTGCCAGCTCATTGTCGTAGAAATCCAGAAATACGATCGGAAGATCCACGTTTTTCTTCAGATAGTGGATGTAATCGCGGCTCGTGTCTCCCATCAGGATCAGCGCATCGACGGTCTGCTCCTTGGCGATGCACGGCACGATCATCTCATCTTCCATCTCCTGTTTCAGGATCTCCACGGTCACCATACAGCTCTTTTCCGTCGCCGCCAGTGCCATCTCCTGATACATTTTCCAGTAAAATGTCGTATACTCTGCCAGATACCGTTCCGGAATCACCACTCCGATGCAGCGCAGGCTTTTTCCCTGTGTATTTCTCGCTCCGCTTCCCGGCTGGCGGTATCCCATTTCCTTTGCAATTTCCAGAATCCGGGCGCGCATCTCATCGCTGACCCCTTTCTGTCCTGTAATCGCGTTATGCACGGTGACGGCGCTGACGCCCGCCACCTTTGCAATATCTGCCAATCTTACTTTTGCCATATATGTTACTCCTTAGTCCACTGCGATAAAGTGATACAGTCTGCTGACGAAATCGCCCCAGAAATCTTTCATGCGGAATCCGGCATTCATCAGCATCTCGCCGCTGTAAACCTCGTCGGTTCCTTCCAGACGGTATTTTTTCGCCGGATCGAAGCCGCGCAGGCGTACCTTGCGGGACGGCATATTTACCTGTGCCAGCACCTGTACGTAAGTTACAAGCACTTCGTTTTTATCCTCAGAAGCTACTGCCCAACAGTCGGATCTGTGGTTTTCACGGTAGGAAAGAATACGATAATACTCTCCATCGCGGATCAGTTCATGATATTTGTGATACATCGCGGTCTGCTCCGGAATCAGTTTTCTCTCCTCCTCCGGCAGCTTTGTGATATCGAGCTCATAGCCAAATGTTCCAGCCAGTGCCACATGGCCTCTCGTTGTGAATGGAGTCACACGGCCGACGGTGTGGTTCGGGCATACGCTGACGTGTGCACCCATTGAGCAGAGCGGGTAAATGAGGGCTGTTCCCTCCTGGATTTCCAGACGCTCAATCGCATCGGTGTCGTCGGAGCACCAGATCTGCGGGCTGTAGTAAAGCATTCCAGGATCGAAACGTGCACCGCCGCCGGAGCAGTTCTCCAGAAGCAGATCCGGGAACTCCTGTACCAGACGCTCCTGCATCGCATACATACCGAGCACGTAGCGGTGGAACAGCTCCTGCTGGGAATCTTTGTCCAGGTAGGTGCTTCCCAGGTCGCTTAACTGGCGGTTCATATCCCATTTCACGTATTTGATGTTTGCACTGCGCAGGATTTTTGCCACACATTCATACGCATAATCCTGCACTTCCGGGCGGGAGAGATCCAGCACGTACTGGCAGCGGATCTCAGTCGCTTCTCTTCCCGGAATCTGAATCGCCCATTCCGGGTGCTCTCTGTAGAGATCAGAGTCCGGGGAGATCATCTCCGGCTCGAACCAGATACCGAATTCAAGACCGATTTCATTCACTTTGTCAACCAGATTTTTCAGGCCGCCTTTGATCTTCTCTTCGTTGACAACCCAGTCACCGAGGGAAGAATCGTCTTTATTTCGTTTTCCGAACCAGCCGTCATCCATAA
The DNA here is from genome assembly GCF_003460955.1 of Blautia sp. AF26-2. Taxonomy (NCBI): domain Bacteria; kingdom Bacillati; phylum Bacillota; class Clostridia; order Lachnospirales; family Lachnospiraceae; genus Blautia; species Blautia sp. AF26-2. The sequence goes on from NZ_QTWD01000019.1 coordinate 17,507, forward strand.
CAAGCATCTCGATGCCGTCTTTTTTTGCCTCTCTTGCGATATCGAGGAGTTTATCGGTATCAAAATCAAAGTAAGTTGCTTCCCAGTTGTTAATCAGAATCGGGCGTTTTTTGTGGTTGTACGGGCTGCGGATCATATGTCTGCGATAAAATGCATGGTAGGAACGCGTCATTTTGCCAAGTCCCTCGGCAGAGTAGACCATAACAACCTCCGGCGCCTGGAATTCATCGCCGGCTTTTAAATTCCAGCAGAACTCCTCCTGGTTGATACCCATGACCATACGAACGGTATCAAACTGGCATCTTTCCACCTGTCCGATAAAGTTGCCGGAATATACGAAGTGCATTGCGTAAACCTCGCCGCGCTCCTGATCCGTTCCCGGTGTTACCATTGCCACGAACGGATGCTCCTGATGGCTGGACTCGCCTCTTCCGGAGGAAACGAGCTGTTTTCCGTAACGGAGCGCACCCTGCTGGATGTGGCGTTCTCTTCCCCAGGATCCATGAAGAGAAAGCATCTCAAAGTCTTCGTTGTCCATATCGAGGCAGGCACTGTAGATTTTCTCTACCTTCAGCGCTTCACTGCCTTCATTTTTCACGCGGACACTTCGGGTGATAACGTTTTCTTTTGTAAAAACAGAGTAGGAAAGGACAACAACAAGATCAAGAACAGGATCTTTGCAGGTGATTTCCAGAGTTTCTACTTCGTCCTCGGTTCCAAAAGAAGCCGGAAGACCGGTCAGCGGGCGTTTTCCTTTGAAAATTTCATGGGAATCAAAGAAAATCTCACATCCCATACGGCCCTGTGCATTTCTTATATTCAGACAGCTCTCACGGTAATCGCCGACTCCTCCGGTCGGGTATTCCATTGGAAAACGGTCGAGGAACGAAGATTTCTCTCTCTTATTGACGGACGGGGTGAACGGCGGCTCATCCATGCGGAGCGGATACAGATCCGGCTCTCCGTGCAGAAGGGGTCCGTAGTAAACATGTCCGACGTAGCCTTCCGGGCTCAGGCCGATCACATACGTCGTATTCTCTGTATTTAACTGAAAAAGCTTTTTCTCATCATAATATAAAATCGCCATTTTCTTCTCCTTATTTCAGGTAAGCTTGATCCGCCGGGCCGATTTTTGTAAAAAAAGACCTCACCCGCCGGGCAAGGTCTTTTTGTATTCACACAGCGTTTAAGCAGTTACCATTGCATTTTTTAATTTTTCCAGTTTCTCGGCTGCATCTTCAAGGGATGTGCCTTTTACGCCGAAATAGAATTTGATCTTCGGCTCGGTACCGGATGGGCGTACGCAGCACCATGCGTTATTTTCCAGCTCATAGTAAAGAACGTTGGAGGACGGAAGTCCGGTTGCGCTCTTCTCGCCGCTTACGAGATCCACTCGTACGTCTGCTTTGTAATCGCGTACGGCAAGAACCTGGAAGCCGCCCAGCTCTTTTGGCGGATTCTCACGGAAGTTGGTCATCATGGTCTGGATCTCTTTTGCACCGTCGATACCTTTTAAGGTCATCGTTGCAAGACCCTCTTTGTAGTAGCCGTACTCCTCGTACATATCCACCATGGCATCCCACAGTGTTTTGCCCTGCTGTTTGTAGTATGCAGCAACCTCGCAGAGCATCATAACTGCCACGCAGGCATCTTTATCTCTTGCATATGTCCCGGCCAGGCAGCCATAGCTCTCTTCCAGACCAAATACATAATTGTGTGCACCGCTCTGCTCAAAAAATTTGATCTGCTCGCCGATGTATTTGAATCCGGTCAGAACCTCGATCAGTGCCACGTTATAAGCTTTTGCGATTGCTTTTGCCATATCGGTCGTAACAATCGTCTCAACGAGTGCCGGGTTCTCCGGCATGGTTCCGTTCTTGGTGCGCTCACGCAGAATATACTCTGCGATCAGCATACCGGACATGTTTCCGGTGAAGCTTACGTACTCGCCGGTCTTGCTGTCTTTTGCATAAACGCCGAGACGATCTGCATCAGGGTCGGTTGCAAGGATGATGTCAGCGTCTACTTCTTTTGCCAGTTTCAGCGCCAGTGTCCATGCTTTCTCGTCTTCCGGGTTCGGGTAAGCCACCGTCGGGAAGTTTCCGTCCGGCACTTTCTGCTCTTTTACAACGTAAACCTGATTAAAGCCAAGCTCGCGCAGAACGCGGCGTACCGGCACATTTCCGGTTCCGTGAAGCGGTGTGTAGACGATCTTCATATCTTTTGCCGCATCTTTGATGATTTCCGGATGAATGCTCTGCTCTTTTAATTTTGCAACGTAACGGTCATCAAAATCGGTTCCGATGACCTGGAACAGGCCTTCTGCTCTTGCATCATCTTCTTCCATCGTTTTAACGGCAGAAAACTCGGTTACTTTTGCTACCTCTGCGAGAATGTTTTTGTCGTGCGGCGGTGTAATCTGTGCGCCGTCCTCCCAGTATACTTTGTATCCGTTGTACTCTCTCGGGTTGTGGCTTGCGGTAATGACGATACCGGAAATACAGCCGAATTCACGGACAGCAAAAGAAAGCTCCGGTGTCGGACGCAGGGACTCGAACAGATACGTTTTGATTCCGTTTGCATTCAGGCAGAGTGCTGCTTCGCGTGCGAATTCCGGAGACATTCTTCTGGAATCGTGTGCGATGGCTACGCCTTTTTCCTGTCCGTTCTGGGAAATAATGTAGTTGGCAAGGCCCTGGGTTGCCTGGCGTACGGTGTAGATGTTCATGCGGTTGGTACCCGCTCCGATGACACCGCGGAGTCCGCCGGTACCGAACTCAAGCTGACGGTAGAAACGGTCTTCGATTTCTGCCTCATTTCCTTCGAGTGCTTTCAGCTCTTCTCTGGATGCCTCATCAAAATATGGATCATTGCACCATTTTTCATATACTTCTCTGTAACTCATGTTTGTTATCCTCCCTGTCTGTTGTACTTTATTTAACTTAAGACAGCAGACTTTTTTCTGGATTTAAGCTCGTTTCATTACAGCTTAAAGTTACCATTTATTTAGTCTGCCGTCAACTTAATTTTTAATTTACAATTATTCAGAGCCATGTAAAAACTCAGAGGCGGCTGTGGATCCTGCTTGCAGGAATGAACAGCTGCTTCTGAATTTTTATAGGACGAGAAACCGCAGCGAGATGCAGCGCAAGCGGAATCTTCCAAGCAGCTGTACGCGAATCATAAAACATCGTCTCCTTCTAAGAACTCAAGCTCTTTTTCGGTCTGAATTGCCGGCAGTGCACTGTATTTCAGATTCTTTGCCCAGCCTTTTTTCTCCTCGGAGAAGCGCTCGCTGATTCTCTTGTAGACGAGTTCGCATCCTCTCTGGCTGCCGCCCTGCAGCAGAATCACATACTGGGACGGGCTGTATTTTGCAAAGAAATCGGAATGACGCAGGCTGCGTTTCATTACCTCAAGCAGCTTTTCGGACATACGGTCAAGGCGCGGACCGCCTTTTGCCGGGTAACCTTTTCCGTCTGTAATGGTGCACAGCATCAGCCACGGCATCTGTCTGTTCAGCTCGGACATACGGTAAACAAGTCGGTAGCAGTCACGGAATCCGGCGAGGGAACAGAAGAATGCTCCGCCCTTTTCTCCCGGGCTCTCCTGAAGATCTGCCTGTACCTCTTCGATCACGCGGTGTCTGCTGCCCATGCGGCTTCCCAGATAGCGGTACTGCTCCACCAGTTTCTCGCTCGGTGTAACGCCAAGCTCTTCAAAGTAATGTTTCGAGGTCTGCTCGTACAGTTTCATGGCCTCTTTGTATCTCTCCAGGCCGATCAGCGCCTGCATCTGGACTGCCTGCCACTCGTCGAACGGATACAGTTCGGAAGCAACAGAAGTCAGTTTCTGCAGCTCATCGAACTCCTCGTTTTTCAGAAGATACTCACTTACTTCTTTCAGTGCATCGGAATATACTTTTTTCAGCTGCGCGCGCTCCGCCTGTACCCACTCTTCCTCGCCGAAATCTGCAAGGAACTCTCCGGTGTACAGCTCCAGTGCTTCGATCATCTGATCCATGCGCGCTTTCTCGTCTGTCTCTTTTCCTGCTTCCAGGATCTTATTTTTGATATCAATCGCATCTACCTCGACCGGCATCGGGCTGGTCCAGTGGTAAACGCCTTTCTGTGTATAAATGTACTCAAACTGCGGAAGTCCTGCCTCGACAAGGCTTCTTTTCAGGCGATGTACGCCGACACGCAGGCTGTTTGCCGCGTCCGCCACATCTTCTCTTCCGTATGTGCTCTCCAACAGTCTTCCTCTGGAAATTCCATTGTCCTTGTTATAGAGGAAAATCTGCAGAAGTCTCATCGATTTTGTTGCCATTGTTTTCCGGAAGGAAATCGGCTGGTCGCCGTACTCCAGGAAAAAACTTCCCATCATGTGTACTTTTAAAAGCGGTAACTGTTCTGTTTGGTTTTTCATTTCTTCGTTCATACTAACTCCTGTATTGCCTGTTGTGCTCTAATCTCTGTTGTCGGTTGCGCTGCGCTCCGCAATCGGCTGCGGTAACGGGCCGGCGGTTCCCTGTTCGTTCATTTCAAAAACAATTACGGACGCCGGATTTCTGTTTTCTATTTTACATCATTTTAATCAAAAATCCTACTATAAAATGTATAAAATATTAACTTTAACACCGAAAAATTCCTGCTTTTTCTTCCTTTGTCTTGTTATCTTTTTGTCAATCCCATCTCATCCGTAAATTGCCCGCATGATTTTAGCCATCAGCCGCCCTGCAGGCGCCGAGATCACCAGTATTACAGCAAGAGATACCATGCCGCACCCGAGCAGTGCGCGGTTCACAAGTCCCCGTGCTGAGCAGAGTCCGAGGCAGAATCCCTTCTTCCAGGGCCAGAACAGCTTTTCCGGTTTCCGGTTGAAAAAATCGAGCACCAGATGGGACAGAAAGCCCACGGCAAAATAAGCGGACACATCCGGGTAGATGATGTCCACGCACGCCGTCAGCAATGCCAGCGCCGCAAATGAATGCATGAAGGAGCGGTGCGGCTGCTGTTTCCCATAGGCGCAGATCAGCAAAAATGCTGCCGTTCCGGCGAGGAGACGCAGCACGCTGCTGTCGCTTGTGAGGCGGCGGTAAATTCCAAGATTCAGTTTATACTCCGCAAGAATTGTGAGCACCGCAACTGCAACTGTTGCCGTAATGATCTTATCGGCATCGCGGTGCGCCTGTGAAGTGCCGACATCAATGTCACTGATCAAACCGCCGATCGCGGCAGCCCCGGCACCGGCCACAAGCGCGGGAACCGTCTGCGGCTGTAAAACAGCAAGTGCCGCTGCTGTTCCAATAAAAAAATGTGTTCTTCCAAGCATTTGTCTGTTTTTTCCTTTTGTAAAATTTCCTTTATCATAGCACATTCCCTCCCTTTTATGCAACCATTTGTTCGATTCTTTTACGACCGTATGGTCCTATCAGGATCAAAAAAGAACCTCCTGCGACCATTCATCGCCGCAGGAGGTTCTCCTCTGTTTCTGTCTTTATTCCATACTATTTTCAGGTTATCTTATTTTACGTTTTTCCCTTCATTGTATGAATTTTCATTTGACATTTATTACTCATTTGAGTTATATTCTTATGCTTCATATACCAGTTCACCGGCAAGATACGTCCGGCACACCGGAATGTCTTTGATCGTGCTCTCATCCACCTCAAACGGATTCTGACCCAGTACGACGAAGTCTGCCATCATGCCTTCTGCGATCTGGCCTTTCACGTTCTCCTCGAAACTTGCCTCGGCGCTGCGGATCGTGTAACTGTCGAGTGCTTCCTGTACGGTGAATTTCTGATCCGGCAGGTACGGGCCGACATGGTCGCGCAGCGTTGTTCTTGTGACAGCGCACTGCATGCAGGCGAGGGCATCCGGCAGCTCTACCGGGCAGTCAGTTCCGTTGCTGACGGAGACGCCGTTGTTCATCAGCGCCTTCCAGCTGTAGCTTGTGCTCGCAAGCTCTTTGCCGACGCGCTCCTCTACGATATGGTTATCGTAATCGAGGAAGATGCTCTGTGCGTAAACGTGAAGATGCATTTTCGCGATTTTTTCAAGCTGATCGGCTCTTGTGATCTGGCAGTGCACGATGCCGTGGCGGTGATCTTCTCTCGGGTTTTCAGCAAGGGCTTTTTCATAGGCACTTAACACGCGGTCGAGGCACGCATCACCGATCGTGTGAACTGCAGCCTGCATGCCGTGTGCATTGGCGTAGCCGATCATCTCATCCATGGTTTCCTGGGTGAATACCGGGATTCCGCAGGTGGACGGGTCGTCTGCGTATGGGCGACTGAGGAATGCTGTTCTCGCACCGAGTGCGCCGTCGCCGAGCATTTTCAGTGGTCCGATTTTAAAGCGGTCTGTGCCGATGCCGGTCACATTTCCAGCCTCAACGAAACCTTTTAAGGATTCCAGATCAGTAAAGTTGCTCTGCTCGTAAACGCGGACGGTCAGCTCGCCGGAATCCTCGAGTTCTTTGTATGCTTCGTTGACGGTCTGCCACGGAACGGCGCGGTAAACGCAGTAATCATCACTCTGGCTGCTGGTGACGCCGTAGCTGTTCAGGGCTTTGCAGGCGCTGCGGATCATATCTTTGATTTCCTCTTTGCTCGGCACCGGAATGCTGTCGTAAACCGGTTCCATTGCATTGTCGAAGAATCTTCCGTCCGGCTCACCGTTTTCCATACCGATCTCTCCGCCCTCCGGCTGCGGGGTATCTGCGGTGACGCCGAGGAGTTCCAGTGCTTTGCTGTTGACTACGAGGCAGTGGCCGCACGCTCTCGTCGCGCAGATCGGAACTTCAGTTGATACGCGGTCAAGATCGTAGCGGTTCGGCATGCGGTCCACGTCCGTGAAGTAATCCTGATTCCAGCCGCGGCCCATCAGCCATGCGCCGTCTTTTCGCGGATGCTCTTTCTGGAAGGTGTCGAGGCAGGCGAGCATATCTTCCAGGCTTTCGGTATGTGCGGCAAGCTGCGCTTTCAGCAGGGAGCTTCCGTAATTTAAAAGGTGCATATGGCTGTCGTTAAAACCGCTGCAGACGAATTTTCCGCCGAGGTCTACAACTTTGTCGCCGGCTGCTGCAAGGGCATCTGCCTCTGCGCTGCTTCCGGCGAAAACAAATTTGCCGTCTTCTACTGCAAACGCTTCGACAAGCGGCAGTTTTCCGGTGTAGACAGCTCCGTTTTTGTAAATTGTTTTCATATCATTATCCTCCTACTGTCATCTAAATTTGATTCTATTCTTTTCTGCCCATTTGCGCAATATACAAATTCAGACACGCTATTCTCTTGCGTGTCTGGATTCGCTTTTGAATATTTTTTATTTCGTTTTCTCTTCGTAGAACAGGCAGGCGTTCTTGTCTACCGTGCCCTGGCCGAAGTTTCTTGCTTTGTAGTCTTTCAGCAGTTTGAAATACTGGTTCGAGAGAATCAGGATCACTGCTACGTTGACGAAGGTCGGGATCGCAGATGTGATATCAACGACAGTCCAGATAAAGCCCTGGTTGTTGGTCTTTACCAGATAGATCGTCCACAGTACGCCCGGCAGAGCGCGGACTGCGTAGAAGATTTTCATGACGATATCTTTCATCTTGCCTTCTTTTTTATACAGATGCTCCAGAATTGCCAGATAGTAGGTGAACCATCCGCCGGAAGTCGTCACAGTGAAAATGACCATGATGACTGCCAGAAGGATGCTTCCAAATTTGCCGAATCCGCTTGCAAATGCACTTAAAGCAAGTGTTCCGCCGTTCGTTCCGTCGGTCCAGTTTCCGCTTAAGATAACGGAAAGTGCGGTGATCGTACAGATAACCATGGTATCAAAGAATACCTCGAAAGATCCCCACAGACCCTGCTCTACCGGATGCGGTGTTTTTGCGGAAGCATGGATCATTGGAGAAGTACCCCATCCAGCCTCATTGGAGTATACGGAACGCGCCATACCCACACGGATAATCTCGCTGACTGCGCAGCCGGCAAAACCGCCGATCGCTGCTGTTCCGGTAAATGCGTTTGTTACGATGGCTGCAAATACGCCAGGAACGCGGTTGATGTTGATGATGATCATGCCAATTCCCATCAAGATATAAAGAACGCTCATAAATGGAACGAGCTTGCTGAACAGACTTGCGATTTTCTTCGTACCGCCGCTTGTAACGACATAGGTCAGAATGCAGAGCAGAACGCCCATCACGATAACGCCTTCTACTTTGAAGCTTCCAAGATTGATATTCTCAATACCGAACGCACCGGCTACGACCTGAGATGCGGTCAGGTTGGAAGAGGTTACGAAGAAGGTGGAGAAAATACCGATGCCGAAGATGAGCGCCGGGATCAGCCACAGCTTGCCCCAGTGGCGCTCCTCGCCAAGTCCGCACTCCATGTAGTAAGTCGGACCGCCGTAGTACTCACCTTTTTCGTTGGTGTGACGGTAGTAGCAGCCGAGGGTAACCTCAACCTGTTTTAATATCATACCAAGCAGAGACGAAAGCCACATCCACATAATGGCTCCCGGGCCACCTGCTGCAACTGCAGTTGCAACACCGGCGATATTACCGAATCCTACGGTACCGCCGATAGCGGTCGAAATCGCCTCAAACGAGGAAAGCATACCCTTTCCTTCACTTGCTTTGTCTTCTTTCTGGAACAGTTTTCCGCCGGTTCTCTTCATAATCCAGCCAAAGTGACGGAACTGGAAAAATCCAGAACGAACGGTAAAGTACAGACCGGTCAGAATCATCAGCGCGATCAGCGGCACGCCCCAAAGGACACCGTCCAGCCAGTTAAGAAATGCTATCATGTCAAAATCCTCCCTTTTTTCTTTTCCGGCAACAGTTTTCTTCAGACGTATCCTGTAACACCCGTTTCGTCTTTCGTTCTCCAACCAAACAGATTTCCACCCCTGGAACCTTTTGTCACGGTTCCAACTGCAGTACAATAAAAAGAGCAGCGGTCTTCACCACTGCTCCATTAAATCTACGTTCATGAAGCAATAGCTCCTCCACCAGTACGGTGAGAGTGCACAGCCTGTTCGACTGTACCCCAACGCAGACAGTTTTTCGGGAACTGCCCCGTTTCGGCGAATGCTCCTTTCCCTGCCCGTCCCAGACCCCGTTGTCTCAGGACAGCTACTCTTAGCCTTCGCGCCTCTATTGCCGAATATGTATATTGACAGGTATTATCATATGTTTCTTTTCGCCACTTGTCAATCGTTTTTTCGACATTATTTTACAAAAATTTTATATTTTCGAAATTTGTCCTGATTTATTTGAGATTCTCCCAGTCGATTTTTTCGTCCCGGTAAAAATACTCGCGGTTTGCTGCCAGTGTGTCCTGCAGATCTCTTCCCACCTGCAGATCTTCCTCTGTCGCCGGGATGGATTTCTGTCCGAGGAAGAGAACGTCTCTCATAATTGGTTTTACCATTTGTGTTTCCTTTCTCTTTCGGCCTTAAAGGCCGAAATCGTTTAATTTTCTATTTGAATCCGCATATCGCACGATGTGCATCCGATCACGGTTTTTCCGCCTTCCTGCTCCAGTCGTTCTACTTTTCCGCCGCAGAACGGGCAGATCCAGTCGATCTGTTTTCCGGCTTTGACGGCCTGCATCATGTTGACGAATTTTGTCGTATCTACATTTTTCGAATCACAGTTCTGCGTCCAATCACCGGAGAGTTCTTTTCGCAATTCGCCGTTTTCATTCAGAATGACGGTATCGCCCTCCTCGATGTTCCGGTCATACAGCATCTGATCCTCCTGGCGGATGCGCGATTCGTTCCCGTTTTCATCCTGTAACACAACAACTGCCATGACAGGCTCATCGGCGCTGCGTTCCTCGCAGCCGAAATCGATGTCTTCGTCGATCCGCACTACCTGATATTTCATTTAAAAATCCCCCTTACTCTGCTATCGTAAAAATCACAACCCGCTCCCGGCTGTCCCCGCCCGGAAACAGATCCATACAGTCGATCTCATCGAGAAATTCCAGTTCCGGCACCGTCATCAGATACGAGATATAAGCATCCGACGGGTAATAGAAAAACAACTGGATCTCCCGCGGATTTTCGTAGTACGATTCCAGCAGTCTTGTCATCGCTTTTCTTAAGATTTCAAGCGAAAACGGGTTAAAAAAATACACCCGGTCCACTTCCGCAGGAACGGGAAAATTTTCGGCGCTCTCCAGCACAAACTCCGTCCGCGCACCAGAGGCCGCCGCCTTTTTGTTTTCCATTGCCTTCGCATAAATCCGGTCATCATACTCCACACCGATGGACTGGCACCGGGTCTGCGCCGATAAGAAGAAATCTACGCGGCCCTTTCCGCATCCGTAATCGAGCAGCGTATTTCCCTTTCGGATCATCCCTGTGTTTGCCATCCGCTCCAGCACGCAGTATGGGGTCGGCTCATACGGATACCGGTACAGATCCGACCGGCTGTCGTCCCGCCCCATTGTGTGGATCTGCAGCAGCTTGTCCCAGCGGTTTTCGTTTTTATCCTCTCTCATCGCCCGTCTCCCAATACTGTTCGAATAATTCCAGATACTCCTGTTCCACCGCAGCAAACGGCCGCACCGTGTAGTCCAGCGTGATGTGAAGTTTCGGCGCATCCCCCGCCTGCGGTTCCTCCAGCAGATTTGTCAGATCGTACCACAGCAGATCATTGTCGATCTGTTTCATCATCCGCTGCTCCTCCGCCGTCAGATCACTGCCAAGATATTTCTCATAAATCACCGAAAGCAGATGGTCCTCGATCTCGCGGTACCGCGGCATTTCCTGTTTTAATGGCCTCGGCACATCCGACATGTAACACTCGCTCGCGTCATGCAGAAGACACGCCAGCACCAGCCGCCGGGAATAGCCGCGCGCGGCAGCCTCTTTCGCACAGCAGATGCAGTGCTCTCCCACTGACCAAAACGTCGTCACATGGCCGTTTCCGCGGCAGACCATCGGCAGCGCATGCGCAAAATCCTCCACACAGAGCAGTTCCGGGGCGGGATGCACAGGGTCAAAATGTTTTCTTGTATACGTTGTTATTGTGCTCATTCTTTTATCTCACTATATGATTTTACTGCCGGCTGTCCCGCATGCGGCTCGCCGATGATTTTTTCCATCCAGACCATATCATACCAGCGGTCGAATTTGTAGCCGCAGTTGTGGAAGGTTCCCACGAGTTCGAATCCGAGATGTGCATGGAACTCGGCGCTGTTTTTCGTCAGATATTCATCCTCGACTTGCGGATAGCCGATGCAGGCGTAGAGGTTCAGAATGCCCATTTTTTTCAGGCGGTCCGCCAGCTCTTCATACAGTCTCCGGCCAAGGCCTCCTTTTCTTGCATTGGGATCGAGATAAATGGTCAGCTCGCTCGACCAGTCGTATGCGGCGCGGCCGACAAAGGCATGTGCGTATGCATAACCTTCGATTTTTCCATCCTGCTCGATGACGAGGTATGGATATTTTTTCATGATATCACGCATGCGGTTCTCAAATTCTTCCAGAGACGGCACGTCCCACTCGAAAGAAATGACGGTGTATTCTACATAATAAGCATAAATCTCCAGAATGCGTGCGGCATCCTCTATTTTTGCATCTCTGACAGTAATTGTACTCATAATAAATTCCTCCTCTGACCGTACTGCTTGCGTTTTCTGAACTTTATCTTATCACTCCGCTGAAAAATGGACAACATGATTTCCAGATTTCCTTTTTTTCTAAATTTTTCTGTGCTCTTTGCTTTCTTTCCTGTATAATAAAAGAAACAAGACGGATCACTATTTTTCTTCTTAATGAAAGAAAGGAACGTGCCTATGAAAATTTTAAATCTCGAAAACGAAAACCGGAAATTCACCAAGTCCATCGAAAATTTCCACGTCATGGAATATCTCCAGGATTCCAGCGTCTCGCCGATGACTGCCATGGAGGAGTATTACATGAGCAAAATGAATGTGCGCCGCCGCCAGGTTGTCATTGAACTGGACAAGGAGCACTCCGCGATTATCCAGTCCGGTGCGATGCAGTGGATGGGCGGCCATGTACAGGCGACCGCCGGAATCAAAGGGATCGGCGACCTGTTCGGAAAGGCCATCAAAGGCGCCATGACAAAGGAATCTGCCGTAAAACCGGAGTACGTTGGCGACGGATATCTCGTGCTGGAACCGACCTACAAATACATCATTCTTGTGGATGTCGAGAAATGGGGCTCCCTCGGAATGACGATTGAGGACGGCATGTTCCTCGCCTGCGACGGCAGAGTCAAAACCAAACTGACCGCCCGCAAGAGCATTTCCTCCGCTGTCCTCGGCGGCGAAGGCTTCTTCAATCTGAGCCTCGTCGGCAGAGGCGCCGTTGCCCTCGAAAGCAACGTACCTGAGGACGAGCTGATCGAAGTCGAACTCGAAAACGACGAACTGAAAATCGATGGAAACCTCGCCGTCTGCTGGTCCTCCAACCTTGATTTCACCGTAGAGCGCTCCACCGGAACCCTCGTCGGCTCCGCCGTCAGCGGTGAAGGCCTCGTCAACGTCTACCGCGGAACCGGCCGCGTCCTCATGAGCCCGGTCGCCCCGACAGATTCCCTGCTGACTGCAACCAACACGACCCAGGCGAACCCCACTGTGAAGAACAACCTTCCGCCGGAAAATTAAATTCGAATCCTCTCCGCCCCTATGCCTAATACGCATAGAAAAAAGTCAAATTAAACCTCGTTTTTGATTGACACTTTCTTCAAAACATGTTAGCGTAAAATACGCATTTATCTTTACATTCTTAAGAAAAACCATACGATAAAATACATGTTCTGGAGAAAATGATGAATAGAATAAGCTGGACTGAACTGAAACCGCAGATTCAGCAGGTCGGGCGATTAAGTCTGCCTGCGATTCTTACACAGATTACTACGATTGCGATGCAATACATTGATTCCGCGATGGTCGGCGCGCTTGGGGCGAATGCTTCGGCGGCGATCGGGCTGGTTTCGTCGACGACGTGGCTCCTCAGCGGTACGATTTATGCGGTTTCAGCCGGTTTTTCTGTTCAGGTAGCGCATCAGATCGGGGGAAATCATGACAAGAAGGCAAGGGATGTTGTGCGGCATGGCATCGCGTCCGCGCTTGTTGTGTCGGCTGTTTTGTGCCTGATCGGGCTTCTGATCAGTCATCCGCTGCCGGGGTGGCTCGGCGGTGCGCAGGAGATCCGGCGGAATGCCACGCTCTATTTTATGATGTTTGCCATCATGCTTCCGTTTTCCCAGCTCAACTCGCTGATGTCGTCCTTCCTGCAGTGCAGCGGTGATATGGTGACGCCCAGTATTTTAAATGCCGTCATGTGCGTGCTCGATATCATTTTCAATGCTCTTTTGATTCCGGTTTTCGGTGTCATGGGTGCCGGTATGGGAACGATGCTGGCCTGCGCCGTCATCAGCCTCACGGGTGCCTGGTTCTGTTGTGTCCGCAATCCGCGGCTGCGTCTCCGCCGGAAGGAAAAAACGGTTTTTGATACGAAAATTCTGAAAACTGCATTCAAAATCGGTGTGCCGGTTGCCGTACAGGAAATCGCGATGAACAGCGCCATGGTTGCTGCCACCATGCTGATTGCCCCGCTCGGCTCCATTGCGATTGCGGCCAATTCGTTCGCCGTCACCGCCGAAGGCCTCTGCTACATGCCAGGCTACGGCATCGGTTCCGCCGCGACAACGCTCGTCGGCAGAAGCTACGGCGCCGGAAATTACAAGCTGGCGAAACGCTACGGAAATATCTGCATTGCCATGGGCGCAGTCCTGATGGCCATCACTGGAGGTCTGATGATGATCTTCTGTCCGTTCGTCTTTAGCATTCTGACTCCTGACCCGCAGGTTCGCTCGTTTGCCGCCGAGGTACTCCGCATCGAACTGCTCGCCGAGCCGTTTTTCGGCGCTTCCATCGTTGCCGCCGGAGCCCTCCGCGGAACAGGCGATACGTTTGTGCCAAGCCTTCTGAACCTTGGCAGCATCTGGGTCATCCGCCTCGGTCTCGCGGTGCTTCTCATCACCCCGCTCGGCCTGCGCGGCATGTGGATCGCCATGGCTATCGAGCTCTGCATCCGCGGATTGCTGCTGCTCTACCGCCAGCATACATCGAAATATTATAAACTGCCCGCAGCCTGACTTGGCGGCAGCGTATAGAAAAAGCGCTTATTTGAGATTTCATTCCCGCCTCAAATAAGCGCTTTCTATTTTACCTTATCCCTTGTTTCAATTCACAGTCGGTATTTTCACGGAGTCTGACATGTCGAAAATAGTTCGACTGTGACTTGCCTCATGTCTGTGGAGGATACCGATTTCTCTCCGCCCGCCACTGCCGTTATGTTTCTTTTAACAATTCATCCCACCACTTTAGAAGCGGGAGACTTCTTGTCTACTGGTATTAAAACTGAATCACTTCCGGCTCATCCGTAAAGGAGCTGATCGTTACTGTTGCATTCTGGAAATTTTAAACGTCTCAACCTCCACAACCCGCTCTTTCCCTCTCGTTCCCCAGATCATCAGATGGACCTTATATTCCACCGAATCCCGTGCATAAAAGAATGGCTCCTCGCGCAGCAATGATGCGCGTTTTCCTTCGGCTTCCAGTATCTTTTTCCGTTTCATTGCCTGCTCCTGGATTTTTCGGATCTGGGTTCCTTCTTCGCCGGTGAAGCGTCGTTTCGGGTAATTCTGTGCTTCGCGGGCCAGTTTTTTTTCCAGTAAATCCACGACTTTCGCGTGGCGGCTCGTATGCAGCAGTTTTGCGATCTGTTTTGCGAGGAGTTTTCCCTGCCATTTTTCATAAAGTGCAAGATACCGCAGCAGCACTTTATCGCCTGCCTCCGATGCCAGTTTTTTCATCTCCGTAATTGCCTCTTCCGTCGCTTCCCACCACGGGCATGACGGTACGAGATACTGATCCGGCACGGCCGGGTAGCAGCAGAAATTGAGCGGCGGGAAATTGGCCAGCGATGCCAGACGCATTTCTTCCTCGGTGCAGAACGCCTCGCCGAGGTATTCCAGCTTGTCCCGCAGGATCGCAATACGGAACTCAATCTGCCGCAGATACTCGTATCCGTCCACCCAGAAATGACCCGTTTTTCCGTAATCAAACAGATGCACTTCCAGTGAAAGGCGGCTGAAAAACAGCGTGCACACCGTCTCTTTCTGCCGCACGATCAGAACGTACTGCTCCCCGTCTTTTTCCAGTGCGGCATCTATTTCTCCCTCGTATTCCTTCTGATACGTTCCCGTCAGCTCCGCGTCATGAAAAACGAGAAAGCTCTCTGCCGCATCGTTCATCAGATAGACAAGCCAGATCTCCTTTTCTCCTCCCCCGTACCGCTCACCCGGAAGCAGCAGCTCGAACTGCCCCTGCGAAAGAAGCACATCCAGCCTTTCCAGTTCCTCGGTCCATGTGATATTTTCTGCAATTTCCATTCCGTGATTCTCCCCTGTTTTCTTTTACTTCCTATGATACACCATAAAAAGGCTCCACTGCAATCCAAAGCAGTAGAGCCCCTTCTCCAAATTTTTCTGTTATTAATCCGTCCCGTTATCCGGCACATGCCGTCCGCACTTTCTCATCCAGCGTCGTCTGAATCTCTTTTAAATTCACCGGTTTCGGAATATGCCCGCGTCCGCGCACCGCTTGCGGTCCGTTGCAAAAGTATTTGCTGTCATCGCAAAAATCGGAACATCATTGTCCTCACGCACACTGTTTCGAATTTTTTTCGTCGCCTCGATGCCATCCATCACCGGCATCTGCATATCCATGAAGATCGCAAAATAGCTTCCCGGATCCGACGCTTCAAACTGATCCACGGCCTTGGAACCATTCTCCGCCCAGTCCACGACAAGGCCGAGGCTTCCGAGCAGCTCCGTCGCAACCTCTGCATTCAGTGCATTATCCTCCGCAAGCAGAACAGCAGCACACCTGCAATCAGTGCCACCAGATACAGCGGGTGGTCAAACAGATACGCCATGATGGTCGGTGTCTCCACGTTCATGCTCGTAAATGCGGTGATCGCCGGATGGCGGGAAAATGCAAACTCCTCCTCTCGTATTTTCTTTTCGCAGGCAATAAAAAAGCACCATAGATTCTCCTACCGTGCATTTCAGTCATTTCTCCCTATTTATTTTATAAGAAATGTTCCATATTTACGCAGCTGGCTGCCATTTTACAGGCCCTGTAGCTTTGCGTCACAGCCTTTCGACTGCTTTGCCGAGATTCTTTTTTTATTTTAATTCATTGCTGTAAGACTCTCTTCTCCTTTCCCATCGGAATATGATATAATGACCTCTGGATTTTGGCAGATTACTGTTTTTAACATTGGAGGTGTACGATGAAATACAGACTCATGACAGAAAACGATTTAGAATATGTTGTCGAAAAAAATAATGAATACTACAACAATGTCGAAGGCTGCTGCTGGACCTATGAAAAAGCCTATAAGAGAATTTATCAGGTACTCACAATGGAAAATTCCTGAAGTAAACTGCGGAATCGCAAGTATGTGTTTCGTCTTGAAAAAGCAGCAAAAATATAGTATAATATTTTTGTTTCTGACCTGGCTGAAACATTTATAATTCTTGTTTCTGTAGCTCAGCAGGATAGAGCGTCCCCCTCCTAAGAGAAAGCCGAGGCATTCCCCAAAGGGAAAAAATGAAAAACAACTTTCAGTTCGAATCTATTCTGAAAAATGCCAATGGTGACAACAAAGCATTCCCAAAATTGGGGAGCGTTCTAATGTTACCAAATCGAAAAAATCTGTAGATTGACAACTCGAAATAGAGTTGATAATCTTATATATGGCCGAAGGGAAAAATCCCAGAAACCCAGTAAAATCAAGGGTTTGCGGCATGTGTCGTCATAGCTCAGCTGGATAGAGCACTCGCCTCCTAAGCGAGGGGTCGGAGGTTCAAATCCTCTTGGCGACGGGCTTCAAAGCGTTCGAAAATGTTAGCTGGATTAGCTGACAACGAACGCTTTTGTTATTTTCTAATCACGTTCGTGACATGAAATTCCAGTGAACCTCACATGACTAAGGTCACGTGCTTCCGGCCGCTTTAGGCGGCAGACCAAATATCGGCGGATACGCCTGTTACTTAGATTTTGCACAGATATGTGCTTCTTCCATGCCGGATACGGCAGATTTCCACATAACAGGTAATCCACTGCATATCTGCCTGTGTTTATGCTGCTTTACGCAGTTCCATTTCTGAAATCAGTTCTCTCAGATCTGCATAAACACATGAGGTTCTACGCTTTACTACAGGAACTTTTGCCTCCAGCAAAGACCTTTCCGTTTCCGGTAAGGGTTTTAAATTTTCACGGATAAAATATCTTGCTCCGATATTATACGATGCCGACAAATCACAGTTGTATCTTTTTCCGGTCTGAAACGTACACAGACGATGATCCCGTACATCACGGGCAATCTCTCCTGATCCATCAAAGGCAAGCCTGCTCGTGT
>NZ_QTWD01000002.1:0-230 GCF_003460955.1 Blautia sp. AF26-2
GTCAAAGAACAAACGATCTGCAGTGTGGATCTCGGCATCAATACGGATGCAGTCTGTACCATCATGCGTCCAGACGGAACTATCCTGGGGAGAAAGTTTATTAACTTTCCCAGTGACAAAGACCGGATGTACCGTGTGCTGGGACGGATCCGAAGATTTCAGCGGGAACATGGATCGCGTCAGGTGCAGGGAAGATGGGCATATGCAAAACGTCTGAATACAGAACTTGG